>NZ_JADEVX010000349.1:0-1562 GCF_015207925.1 Microcystis sp. LEGE 00066
ACTGTGGAAAGAAAGCAAAATAAGGTTAAATAAGAAAATAGAAATATTAGGGGATAAAGGCTATCAAGGAATTCAGAAGCTCCATCAAAACAGTCAAATTCCTCATAAAAAAAAGAAAAAAGAAAAACTAAGTAAAGAGCAAAAAAAAGCCAATCGTCAGTTATCACAACGGCGTATAGTTATAGAACATATTCATCGTCGTCTCAAAATATTTCGGATACTTTCATCAAGATACAGAAATCGCAGACGGCGATTTGGTCTGAGATTGAATTTGATTGCTGGTAAGTAGTCGTGCAAAATTAATTTCCTAGTAAAGATAGGCAAAAGGCAAGAGGCAAAAGGCAAGAGGGGGTTAGATATGTGTAATTAATTTTGCTTAGGTACTTATCTACAATTACGAACTTCGTTACCGACAAAAGGATATATCTTGATTACTTTTGCAAGAGATCTATTGATAAATCAGGGATGGGCAAACTATATAAAAATGGTCAATTAATCCAAAGTAAACAATTAAGCCTTCCAGACAACCTGAACCGAACCTTAAACTATATAGGTAAGAGTAACTGGGTTAATGATGGTTACTTTGAAGGTCAAATGACGGAAGTGAGGGTGTGGAACATTGCCCGACCAGAATCAGAAATCAAAGAAAATATGTCCCAGCGATTAAAGGGAAATGAAACCGGATTAGTGGGATATTGGCCCCTCAATGAAGGTTCAGAAAATATCGCCAAAGATAAGACAAGTAATGCCAATAATGGCACAATTAATGGTGCTACTTGGGGAAAATCTGAATTACCCATAACTGGCACGAAGGAGTCTGAAATAGGGAAAAAACCTGATGTGATCACTGGGGGTAATTCTCCCAGTAAATACGGAATTGCAGATACAAGAACTAATTATTATCTTGTAGATACCAACAAACCCATTAATGGCAATGGTGAAATAACTGGGTGGAATATTTGGGCAGAAAACACATCACCTGTACAACTGATCACTTATAGGAAGGAAGCAAATACCTGGTCAGTTGTGGGAAAAAGCGAGGTAAAAACTCCTGTGATTGGTTTAAACGAATTTTCCCTTACTACACCGATTAAAGTCAACCAAGGTGACTTTGTGGGAATATATTATTCCCAAGCAGGTTCTATCAGTTATGATAAGAATACTGCTCCTCTTGGTAACTTAAGCGGAAAAGTTTTGTTTGCCTCATCCGGTGCTACTGCTACAGCATTTTCCGATTCAGTTGATCGTATTTATTCCTTAAGTGTCAAGGGAAATGTTGGAGAAATTCCTATAAAGATTGAAAAGACAGAAACAGCTAACTATGGAGTAATTGGTGTTGGGACAAATAATCTCCTGTGTAGCCGAGATACTTTAACAGCAATTCTCATTTTGAAAAAAATTCAGATAAAATTCTCTTATTTAAATAGAGAACTTGTGTAGAAGCATTATTTTTTGACAGATAATTATCATCCAACGCTGGAGATAGACAGGTTTTAAGAACTTTGTCCATGAAAAATCGATTTCAACTCATAAATCTGGATGAAATTCTAACAAAATTTTTA
>NZ_JADEVX010000177.1:0-8756 GCF_015207925.1 Microcystis sp. LEGE 00066
TCTCTTCTTCCGTTACGTCATTTCTTCGGCTAACATTTAAAATATCTCCTTCTTTTAATTGTTCGAGTATATTCTCGGCTAGTCTTTTCGTATAGGTTCGTTTCTTGGCGACAAAATCTAACTCTTCGCTAAAGGGTTTCTGGCAATTACCGCACTTAAATTGACGACGATTAACCTGTAGGTACACTGGTTGACCTGAGATTGGTAAATCTTTGACTAAATGTCGATGATTTTGGTGGAGTTTATCGCTCTCTAACCCACAACGAGGACAGATTGCTTTTTTACTTTTCGATTCGATTCGGCAAACTATACCGATATTTTCTAGGTGTAGATAGCCTTGAATAGACGTTCCTTTTAGGTTCAAAAATTTGTCAAGTATCATAAGTAAAATACTCTGGTTTTTGGCTATTATATCAAATCTTAACTCGATTGTCTATCTTTTGATATTAACTTATTTGTGCCGTAAGTGTCTCCCTGTATAGATTTCAGCTACTTTTAGGCGTAGGTACTCTCATCGAATTTTATTTTAAGTTAATTATTTGCATAACAATTCCCGAAGAGCCGAAATTCGTTCGAGCAGGAGTTTATCAATTAATTGTTTGGTTTCGTCAGAGACGGTTTTATTAGTGGGATTGATTACAAACTGACGACCACATTCTTTACATTGACGTTTGGGTTTTCCATTATGTGTAGAACCATTTTTGATGGTATGATAAGAACCACATTTAGGACAACAAGATGTTGAAGTTTGTGAATCTTTTGTCAGAAGACAATATTCTAAATCTTCATCGTAATTTAACCAAAGCGCCAATTCAAGTTTGAATTGGCGAAGTTTAATTATCCAAGAGAAGATATTGATAAAAATAGCAATCATAAAAAGCAAATCTCCAATATTTATCAAGCAATTATTTTTATTAGTAAATATTCTACACGACTCAGTCCAGATAAGCAAGATGGCTTACCACTACTACCGAATCACTACCCCATCACAAACATGGCTAAAGAGGGAATAGCTGACTCTAGAGATTAATGACATCATCTGTTATGATAGGGTTAGCGATTACTATACAGCCAACGGAATCGCTTTAAGAACCGTAAACAATGCAATGAAAACTTTAAATCAGAATCCCTGGCAAGTAGAGGGAGGAGAAACCCTACCCCTACTTTACGAAATTGATCAACATCTTTGGTTAGAGGAAACAATAAAACTCCTCAAAGAAAATCGCTTAGATGAATTAGATGTAATCCATTTAATTGAGGAATTAGAAAGCTTGAGTAAAAGAGATAAAAACCGAGTCAGTAGCTTACTTGAACAAGTGATCAGGCATTTATTACTTTTACACTATTGGACAACAGAAGCAGAAATAAATCGGAATCATTGGCGAGCAGAAATTATCAGTTTTCGCACGCAATTAAGAAAATATTTAACGACGAATTTACAGAATTATTTAGCTGAGGAATTACCGATAATCTATCAGGATGCTTTCGATTATGTTCAACAAAAAACTGGTTTTTCTGGCGATTTTCCCTCAGAATGCCCTTACAGTTTAGAACAGTTATGGCTCTTCTCGACTTTGTGTGATAATTTTTGCTTATGAAATCGTGAAATGTTTACTGGGAAAGACTTTTAGGACTATTTTGTTAAATAAACTATCAGTATAGACCTCGTTTCCACACAGAAACCAGAAGAACCCAGTTATTAGATAAAAATTGGTTCAACTGTGAAGATTAGACATTAAAGATGATAGAATCATCAAGGAAAGCCGTTCTCAAACGATGGGGTTTTTAACCGAAATTTGCGATAATTAAGATGCGCTTAAATTATCAACTGGGCATCAATGCAGATTTTTAGTTCTTTTGTCTCATCTACGGCGACTTTTGCCGAATTATCCCTACAAGCAGCCAAGGCCCCTGTTGATACCCTCACCGGTTGGTCATTAGAGGATCGCGATCCGCAAGTGATCGAAAAATTTGTCCCCCTTCTGGATTGGTTTTATCACCATTATTTTCGCGTCGAAACCGATGGTTGGGAAAATATTCCCCCCTCAGGACAAGTATTATTCATCGGCTCCCATAACGGCGGTTTAGCGGCTCCCGATATGTTTATGATGATGTATGATTGGTTTCAACGCTTTGGCAGCGATCGCTTAGTCTATGGTTTGATGGATTCGCGAGTCTGGCGATTTTTTCCATCCCAAGCGCATCTAGTGGCCCAAATGGGAGCTATTCATGCTCATCCAAAAATGGCGATCGCTGCTTTGGATAGTGGCGCTAGTGTCCTAATTTATCCGGGAGGTGCTACGGATGTTTTCCGTCCCCACAGTTTAAGAAATAAAATTCATTTTGCCGGTAATCAAGCTTTTGTTAAACTAGCTTTACAGTACGAAGTGCCGATTATTCCCGCCATTTCCCACGGCGCTCACTCGACTCTGTTTGTCCTCGACGATATTTATCCTCAATTAAAAGAATTACATGAAAAGGGTATGCCTTGGCCTTTCGGTATTGACCCCGGTACCTGTCCCATCTATTTCGGTTTACCCTGGGGACTAGCTATCGGTCCCTTGCCGAATATTCCCTTACCCGTAGCGATACAGACGCGGGTTTGTCCCCCAATTATTTTTGAACGTTACGGCAAAAAAGCGGCCCGGGACCGCCGTTATGTACGCGAATGTTATGAGAAAGTCTGTTATTTGATGCAGCAACAACTCGATCAATTAGTGGCGGCCAATTGCCCCTGATACTATACAGGAAAGTGGGGACAGAGCGATCGCCATTGAGGATTGCTGCGGTCAGATTAACCCGCTTGTGAGATAATAAAGTGTTTTAAGCAAAGTTATCAGTACAAAGTTTTCTCTTGAGATTTGACGATTATTTGGGGAATGCAGAAAATTATGAAACTATTACCCGCAGAATACCAGCATTTACAAGACAAAGTAGCCATAGTAACCGGGGCCTCGCGAGGGATCGGTAAAGCGATCGCCTTGGAATTGGCCAGCCAGGGTGCTACTGTAGTGGTGAACTATGCTAAATCTAGCAGTGCTGCCGATGCCGTTGTTGAAGAAATTACCGCGGCCGGGGGAAAGGCAATAGCTCTACAAGCAGATGTGGCTAAAAGCGAAGAAGTGGATAATTTAGTAGATAGTGCCAAAGAAAAATTCGGTCATATTGATGTCTTAGTTAATAATGCCGGTATTGCCCGGGATACGCTAATGTTAAGAATGAAATTAGAAGACTGGCAAGCGGTCATCGATCTCAATTTAACCGGGGTTTTTCTCTGCACTCGCGCCGTCGGTAAATTGATGTTAAAACAGAAAAGCGGCCGCATAATTAACATCACTTCTGTATCTGGTTTGATGGGTAATCCCGGTCAATCTAATTACAGCGCCGCTAAAGCCGGTGTTATCGGTTTAACAAAAACTTTAGCCAAGGAATTTGCCAGTCGAGGCATCACTGTTAATGCCGTGGCCCCTGGCTTTATTGAAACTGATATGACTCATGACCTCAAAGCAGATGAAATTCTCAAATATATCCCCCTCTCCCGTTACGGAAAACCGGAAGAAGTCGCCGGAATGGTGCGTTTTTTAGCCGCAGATCCCGCCGCTATTTATATCACTGGTCAAGTCTTTAACGTCGATGGTGGCATGGTTATGGCTTAATTCAGTCATCAGTTATCAGTTATCAGTTATCAGATATCAGTTATCAGTTATCAGATATCAGTCATCAGTTATCAGTTATCAGTTATCAGTTATCAGTTATCAGATTAAAGTGATAAGTTTTAGGTTTTAAATGATATTATTCACCGAGCAGTTATCAGTGATTAGTTATCAGATTAAATTTTTAAGTTTTAAGCTTTAAATGATATTATTCACCGATCAATCTTCACTAATTACTGTTTACTAATTACTGTTTACTAATTACTGTTTACTAATTACTGTTTACTAATTACTGATTACTGATTACTGATTACTGATTACTGATTACTGTTTACTGTTTACTGTTTACTAATTACTGATTACTGTTTACTATTTACTGATAACTGAAAATGACTTACTGTTTAGGAATTATCAATCGTTTTGGCATTGTTATGGGGGCGGATTCTCGCACGAATGCGGGAGTCGATTATATCTCGGCCTATCGGAAATTATTTGACTTTTCGGTGTCGGGAGAAAGGGTAATTATGGTCTGCACATCGGGGAATTTATCGATTAGCCAAGGCGTGATTCACGAACTAAAAAGAGATCTGCACAATCAAGAGGATAAAAGTCTCCATTCTCTGACTCATCTCTACGATATGGCCCACTATATCGGTGATAAAAGTCGTCAAGTACAAGCTAGAGAAAGAACTTGGCTAGAACAAGATAATATTGATTTTCAATGTAACTTTATTCTTGGGGGACAAATTAAAGGAGAAGAACCGCAATTATTCCTGATTTATCCCCAAGGAAATCATATTCAAGCCACCAAAGAAACGCCTTTTTTACAGATAGGTGAAACTAAATACGGTAAACCGATTCTTGATCGCACCATTACCTATGATACACCCCTAGAGGAAATGGCTAAATGTGCCTTACTTTCCATCGATTCGACCATGAAATCGAATATTTCTGTCGGACCGCCTATCTATTTGAGTATGTATGAAGCTAATAGCCTAAGCCTACGTCATAAGTTACAATTGCGTCTAGGAGATCCCTACCTAGCCAAAATGCGGAAACTCTGGGAGGATTACGTCCGGCAAGCTTTCGAGGCTATGCCGAATGTGGAATGGCATTATACTGATGAAGACCCAAAAGAAGATATCATAATAGATTAAGTAACTCTTTGTGAATTAACTTTACAACTCGATGATCATTGTTACCTTGATGTTGGCAGGTAGTCTAGCTTGGTTTTTTAGTACCCTTGCTGGTGGGGGCAGCCCCCTGATTCTACTCCCCGTTTTAGGTTGGTTTCTCGATGCTGCCGTCATTCCTCCGGTTTTGACCACGGGGATGCTAATCGGTAATGTTCAACGCATGGGAATGTATTGGCGGGCCATTGACTGGCCCTCGACAGTGTGGTATTTACCCGGTGCAATTATGGGGTCCACCCTCGGCGCTTTTGTCTTTGCCCATTTACAATTCAAATGGTTGCCGCTAGTTTTGGGAATTTTTCTGGTTTTCTCCTCGCTTAAACAATTATTTCCCCAACAAGAAAATCTTTTTTTTGAGATTAAAACTTGGTATTTTATGCCCTCGGGATTTATCTACGCTTTCCTGTCAGGATTAGTCGGTAGTACCGGCCCGATGATGAACCTATTTTATATTAACTATGGGCTAGTTAAAGAACCAATGGTGGCAACGAAATCCGTTCACATGGTAGTAGTTCATGTGGCCAAATTAATCGCCTACGCAGCCTTTGGAGTTTTACATCTGCCTTTTCTTGGTTACGGTTTATTGTTAGGATTAGCAGCCTGGCCGGGCAATTGGTTAGGACAAAAAGTTTTAGAAAAAATGAGTCCCCAGCAATTTAAACAAGCAGTGATGTTATTCGTTTCGATGAGTGGCCTATTGATGATCTGGCGAGAACGCGGCATCGTCTTTTAAAATTTTGCTGACAAGGGGACAAATTTTGCTAGAATACTAAATAAAGGCAAATTGTACTAAAACAGTGTAATACGCCGATCACCGTTAGATTTGCTCCTTGATTAACCCCCTAGCTGAAAATGACAGAAATCGCCAATTTTACCCTCGAACAAGGTTTAGAACGCTACCAACAGGGAGAAAACGCTGCCAGCTTATTGCCCGAATTTAAAGAATTAAGCGATCGCAGTCCTAAAAATGCCGCCGTTTGGTCCTGTTTAGCTTGGTTATATATGCTCACCGATAAACCGGAATTAGCCCTAAAAGCCGCCCAAAAAGCCGTTAAACTTGATAAAGTTTCCCCCCAAAACCGGATCAATTTGGTTTTAGCTATGTTGGAAACCAAAACCGCCGGAGTTAGGGAACATATCGAACTGGTGCAACAATTAATTAGTTTAAACAAAGAAGTTCGACAAGAAGTGGATGAAAATATCGCCGATGGTTTAGCTAGAAAACCCGATTGGAAAAGTTTAGAACGCGTTAAAGTTTGGTTAAATGAATAAGAATATGGAATTATCAAAACAGTTATTACTAGGCTTAAAAGCCAATGATTTTCGGCATCCCATCGACCTAGAGGCGACTAACTCCCTTAAACAGTTGCCCGGTTTAGATATAGCCGTGAGAAGTTTGTTAGGTTCCGTCGCTGAGGAATTCTTTTACCTAAATAATATTGCTGCTAGTGTTTTGGTGGGGGAAAAACAATTACCCGACCTGCATAATCTCCTCCTAGAAGCTTGCCGAGTTCTCGACTTAGAACCACCTCAATTATACATTCAACAAAACCCCGTTCCTAACGCTTATACCTTCGCCATGCGCGGCAAAAAACCGTTTATGGTGATGCACACTTCCCTAATTGAAATGCTGACTCCCGCAGAAATTCAAGCGGTAATCGCCCACGAATTAGGTCATCTCAAATGTGAACACGGCGTTTATCTGACTTTAGCCAATATTATGGTCCTAGCGGCGGGATTGCTGCCCAATTGGGGGACAATGTTAGCACGATCCCTACAGGAGAGAATGTTAGCATGGGTGCGCTGCGCCGAGTTTAGTTGCGATCGATCCGCTTTATTGGCAGTTCAAGACCCAAAAATCGTCATGTCGGTGTTAATGAAGTTAGCCGGAGGTTCCCCCAGTCTCGCACCTTTATTAAATTTAGAGGCTTTTATCGATCAGGCCAAGTCCTACGATGCCGTCAGCGCCTCGGAAATGGGCGAAATGTTAAAGGGTTTGCAAACCCAACAGTTAACCCATCCCCTCCCCGTCCTGCGTGCGCGAGAAATCGATCGTTGGGCCAGTTCCCCCGATTATCACAATTTGTTAAAGGGGCCAAAAATGGGTTATAATGATAAAACTAATGCCAAGGGCGAATGGCGAAATTGGTAGACGCACCACACTCAAAATGTGGCGAGGCAGCCCCTCATGTCGGTTCGAGTCCGACTCCGCCCATTAAAATGACAAAAACCAAGCATAAGAATTTATGGTGCGTTACCGCAATTCTAACCTAGTGTCAGCATTCTTCCCTCGCTTTTAGCGATGGCATGAATGATGACCAGTATATAGACAATTCCCGAAAGCTGTGTTGTAATATCGGCATCCTGATTTGGAGAATAATCGATGTCAGAATACTCAAAACCTTTCGACAACATAAAAAAGACTAAACTGTTTAAGGATAATCAAGCTGGGGCAAGAGTAGGGCTGGCTGGTGGAGCTTGAGCAGCTATAGCCTTAGCAGGAATGTTACCATTTACAGCCCCTGTCTTAACTTTTTGCGGGCTTGGCGGGATGCTGGCCCGAATGATGACAGAACGCAGTATAAAAAAGGAGTTGACAAAATTACTGGTAAAAATAAATAATCCCATCAGACAAAATAAATAAAATTTTGGGATAATTAGGGATGAAATTACAGTTGTGATCATGGCATTTCTGGCGAGAACACTTGATGTTATTGGTTTGATTTGCTGTTAAATCTTTACTCCTGACAACGTACATTTTTAAAAGGGCTTCTTCTTGATTATTAATATTAATTTTGCTTAAAAATATTTGCTCTTTTGGTGTGGGCTTCCAAACAAATAGTCCTGTTTCTAAATTGGTCTGAAAGAAAGCATTGGCAAGAGATGTAATCACTAAATCAAAATCTGTTTCAATATGAAGGTATTCCTATCAATTTAGACCTTTTGTGTTCGGTAATTCGATTTGTAATTTTCCTACGCGAGAATGGGTATTTTTTCAAAAAAGATCAAGTTGAACGTCAAAAAAAGGTTTTCTAATTATTAAAGGAGGATCACCGATTTCTCCAGAGAGTTTCAGCAAGCCATCATCAAAAGTATCTAAAACATCCACTCTGGCTTTAATTGCCGTCGCCACATGAGTTGCATTTTTAGGTTTTAGTGCCTGATATTGCCACATCAATTCTCTGGCTAGTTCACCAACTTTTCTGTCCACATCATAAATATAAATCCACTCATGTCGGAAAAAATCTCTGATTTTTTCCTCACTTTCTTTAGGTAATTTTGGCTGTCCTTTTTCTAATTTCACCACTTCAATAAAAGTAAGAGCAGAAGTCACAATTATTACCTGACCATTTTCAGATGCTTTGAGAACAGAAATACAATCATTAATTTTATCCTTTTCATTTTTCAGGAAAGCTAAAAAAACACAAGAATCCCAGTAGTGTAGCTTTTTTGTTGGACGAATCACTTACTTCCTCCCCAAATTCCGATCATTTCCTCAATGGTAGGTAAATTTTTTTCCTGAGGAAAAAGATCAATTGACTCAACTTTAATCCCGATTTTTTCCCCATCTTCTCTAGAGGTAACTATCCCCGATACAGAGACTCTTTTTTCTAGATATTCTTTGATATTATCAAGTAAATTTGGCTCTTCGTTACTCTTTATGCTAAATCAACAGACAAGATGCCAAGATAACATACTTCTAACCCAAAAATTCCGAAAGTTTCTAAAGCCATAGCCTCTTCTTTTTATTAGTTTAAGTTTATTGTTGATTCCCTCGACCACCCCATTCGTTGTCCTTCGCTCGAAATAACTAATTATTTCTCCAAACCAGTTTCGGATTGTTTGACAACTCTTAGTAAAAACACTGGAGGATTTTGCCAACCATTCCGAGATGGATAACATTCCCTCT
>NZ_JADEVX010000178.1:0-8613 GCF_015207925.1 Microcystis sp. LEGE 00066
CCCCACACCCCACACCCCACACCCTTTACTGATCACTGAAAATACCCTCGTCTGTGTTTTGGCGATTTGGTGAGTACAATAGAGGTATCGGAGACCGAGAATAGCAATTCTCCCTACGATTATCCATAAACACTTACCCCCACTCTCTCTTTTTTGTTCTACTGCCCATGCTCCAAGATACCCAATCCATTCGCTACTATCAAAGACTAACCGATGACATGGTGGATCTTTGGCACCGTGGCTCGCGTTTTGATGAGATCCGACTATACGTTGAAGGCTATTTAGCCTGTTTACGCGATTCTAGTTCCATAGAACCCTATCTAATTCATCGTCTCGAAGAAGAAATATTTCGTTTTCTGCGAGATCCTTCTAATTTTGAATATCTCTCCCCCCAAACCCAAACCCAAACTGAAGCAGATTATGGCTATTATTAACCCCATATCGGGTTAAGGGAATTTGGCCATCAGTTCCGCAAAAAAAATCGGATTGACTCGCGAGAATCGCCCCCGGATTAGACCTCTTGCATCAGGCAGAATTAAGGAGTTAGGAGTTGGGAGACAGGGCGATTTTTACCAGCGCTCTACTGAGGTTGACAGGAACGAGATGCGGTCATCTGTAGAACAATAGTATCGATCGCTTTCACCAGAGCCTGTCCGGAAACCCGTTGATTATTAACGATAATGCTAAATAACATCGGTTCTTGGTGGGGGTTTTCTAGATAACCCGATAGGGCCCGCACACCGGTAAGAGTGCCAGTTTTAGCGTAAACTGTGCCAGTAGCGGCCGTCTGACGCATTCGGTTTCTCAGGGTGCCACTAATGCCCGCTACCGGTAAGGAAGCATGGAAAGTGTCGCGATTAGGAGAATAATACATCACCCGCAAAATTTCCACGATCGAGCGGGGAGTAGCGGTATTACGGCGGGATAATCCCGAACCATCGGCTAAACGAAAACCACTGGGATTGATGCCTAATTGTGCCAAGATGGCAGTAACACTTTTAGAACCGCCGATAAAGCGAAAAAGAGTGTCAGCGTAGAAATTATTACTTCTCTGATTAGTGATATTCACCCAATCGCGCAGGGATTTTTTTTGAATTGTCGTTTCCGGGTTCATCGCTTGTAGAGCGGCAGCCGTGGTAAATAACTTTGTATTAGAAGCAGGGATAAAATAACGATCGGCGTTATGACTATAAATAACCGTTTGGCGATCGATAGATTCGATTAATATACCCCACTGATTGGGAGCTTGACTGATAATTTTATCGATATTTGCCCCAATCAATTGAGTACAGGTATTATTATTGGTGTTATTGTTTTCTGGCGGGGGAACGTATAATTCGATGGATTCGTTCGACGAGGAAGGAGCGGGATAAACAGACAGATTAACTTGAGCGATGCTGGGGTAAGCCAAGGCGATAGTGGCTACACTGGCCACTGTCAGTGAATTAAGGCAATTGAGGAGTTGTTTCATGCTGTGTTTGTGTAAGAGTCTGGTTTCCATAAGCGTTCGCCCTATTGTACCAGTTGCCGCTCAAGTGTCAACGTTACCTTTCTAACAGATTTTAGCGGCTAATTTTCGGCAATGCCAGAGAAGAAAGCTGGCAATAGCCCGGAACTGCACTGATACCGCTTCTCAACACCAGTTGGAATTTTTCTGGGTTCCAAAACTGGGCTATTTTGATACCGTTGACATTACTGCTGACAATTTGGGGATAATAAAGGCAAAGTGTCGGAGAGATGATTCCAAAACAATGACGAATACCAGCCGTCAAACTGTGCTAGAGACGTTAAACTTACAAAAAACTTATCGGACGGGATTCTGGTTAAATAAGAAAATCGAATCCTTGAAAAACTGTACTTTAATTGTCCATGAGGGCGAAACCTTTGGATTATTAGGCCCGAACGGTGCCGGCAAAACCACGCTCTTAAAAACCCTTTTGGGGATTGTTCGACCCACTTCCGGACGGGCCTTGATTCTCGGTCAACCAATTGGCGATCGCTCGGTCAGGCAACGCATCGGCTATCTTCCTGAAAATGCCTACTACTACGACTATCTCACCGGCTGGGAATTCCTGCAATTAATCGGCGGCATTTTTCAAATTCTCTCTTCTGTGCAGAAAAAACGCATTCCTGAATTATTGGATTTAGTGGGATTAGACCGCAAAACTGCCCAGAAAAAACAATTGCGTCAATATTCTAAGGGTATGATGCAACGGATCGGTATAGCTCAAGCATTAATCAATGATCCCGAATTAGTCTTTTTCGATGAACCGATGTCGGGACTGGACCCTATCGGTCGCTATCAGGTGCGAGAAATTATTCAATCCCTCAAACAACAGGGGAAAACCATCTTTTTTAACTCTCATATTCTCTCCGATGTGGAACAAATTTGCGATCGCATTGCCCTGTTGGCCCGGGGAGAATTACTCTGTGTCGGTTCCCTCGACCAAATTCTCGGTCGTGCTGATGTCTATCAGGTGATTGTTCAAGGTGGTGGGGAGGAGCAACTACAGCAATGGCTCCTCGGTTTGCATTGGCGCGATAATTGTTGGCACGGACAACTACAGGGAGAACCCGATGCTTTTCTGGCTGCCCTGTCTAGTATGGATGTTCGCTTGATCAGTCTTAATTTAGCTCGTGCTTCCCTAGAAGAATTTTTTATCGACCAATTACGTCAGCGCGGTATTACCTCTAGTCAATAGGCACTCTCAGAGCAAATCCGTTTTTAATAGTAGCCAAGAAACATCCTCTCAGATTTGGTCGGGATTAATGCCCAATTCCCGCAGTTTATTGGCTAATCTTTCCGCTCGTTGTTTTTCCTCGTTATAGCTGGTGAAAGCTTGTCCATCGGGATAAAAAAGCAACATTTCTGGTTCCCCCAACTGAAAACGAATGCCTAAACGGGGACTAACCCAATTATCAAGGTTGTCAAGAATTTCTAGCTGATTTTCCCCTCTTATCCAACCACTGGCATCGTTTTTATGGGGATCATAAAGATAATACTCCTCGACCCCATAACGGTCATAAAATAGCTGTTTTTTGGCCATTTCCGTGAGGGTGTTACCCGGAGAGAGGATTTCAAAAACTACCTGGGGACTAATGTTATTTTCTAGCCATTGTCGATAGGAACCTCTTTCCCCTTTTGGTCTCCCAAAAACCACCATGATATCCAGCGCTTGACGCAGTTTATTATCATTTTCCACGGGATACCAAAGTAAATCCCCCGCAACAAAGACATCAGACTGCTGGCGAAATAGCCAGTCTAAATTAGTTTTAATTGTCGTGATCCAACGAAATTGTAGGGTATTATCGGCCATGGGTTGACTATCGCTATCGGGGTAGATAATTTCAATGACGTTAGTTTTATCTAGTTGCGAAACCATAAGACTAAGTTAAAAAGGAAAAAGGAAAAAGGAAAAAGGAAAAAGTTAAAACTAGAAAATGTTAACTCATCTATCAAAGTGAAACTTGTGAAGTTACAGAAGTTTTAAAAGATTAAGTGCGAGGCCAACCAAATTCCCTAGAAAACCGATTATCATAATAAGTTTTCTTCAAATAGGCTAAATCAGCTTCCCAATCCTGAATAGCTTTACGGTAATCCTTGCTTTTATCACGCTTTGCATTACGGGTAAATGCAGCAATAGATTCTGCTAACTTTTGCAATCTTTTAGCCGTGTTAGGTTGACCCCATTTAATTAAATATTCACTATCCTGAATTCCATCTATCTGATGCAGAAAAATGAAATCGAGAACTTTTAATCTTTCACTTTGACTATTGCCATGAATACCAACTTTATAGCCATACTTGCGAAGCAAACCCTCCTCATATTTAAAATTGTCAGTTGGTAATTTATGCAAACTAGGTTTGACGGTTGTAGTCGGCCACACAAAACTTTGAGATTTATCAAATGCCTCTTTTAATCTTTTCAAATCTTCCTGGATTTTTTCTATTTCTTCAACTCGTTGATTATCTCTATTGTCTAGTTCTTTAAATAATAATTGTTGAAGTTCTAACAATTTCTGATTACAGTTCTTAAAACTCTGAGTTAACTCTATCTCTCTTTGATTCAATTTCAAAAACTCGTCTATTTCTACTTTATTATTTAGTTGATTATCTCTAGTACCTAGTTCTTTAAATAATAATTGTTGAAGTTCTAACAATTTCTGATTACAGTTCTTAAAACTCTGAGTTAACTCTATCTCTCTTTGATTCAATTTCAAAAACTCGTCTATTTCTACTTTATTATTTAATTGAGCATTCAATACATCAAATTTATCTTGGAAATTTTGATGAGAATCTGGTGGAAACTGAGCAATCGAGGTGTTATGGCTGACTGCTTGCTCTAATCTGCGACGAATGCTCCAACTAAGAGGCAAGTTTAGAGCCAGTGGAACTGCTGCGTAAATAACTTGCTGCGTGAAGGTTGCTGCCAATAAACCAGCAACAGACAAACTAAGGGAAACTAACTCAGCTAAATCTAAAGGACGCATATTATTTTCATATACGACTTGATCTTGAGTTAACAGAAACTCTATATAAGTCATTATAGCATTTGCCATACAGCTTTCGAGTAATAGAATGTTTGTAAATCAAAGTTAAGAATCTTTTTGCTTCCACACTCTACAATTACCTTCTAATCTCCTGCTGACAGGGGGACAAGCTGGCTGAACTCCTTACATCACAAGCTTTTTGGGGTGTTCGATCAAAAAAGTTCGATGCACCTCACCCCCAGTTGTTGATAAAGATTTCTAGTAAGCTCGCCCAAATCCCTGATTCTCTCGTTGGCTTTTTAGCTGAGAGCGATGTATCTATTTGTAACTGAGGAGCCTCAAAACCTTTGTGGATAATACTTTGAGAGGGCTTGTCCCCCTGTCAGAATCTCCTGTTGCATTAATTAGATCATGGCAATGTAAACCAGACTTTCTTGGTTCTCTGATAACTGCTCATAATCTCGTGTTAAGCTTTTGGCATTTTCTAGCTATGCTTAGGTTCTTTGCACTACCCACCGCTTCGGTTCGGCCGAAAACCCTTCATCTTCGGTTGGGTTAGGCATTGCTAACCCACCTGCCATTGTTGAGATATAAACAAGCATTTATGAATCAATCCCCACATATTCTAGCCTGACACTTTGATGTATCAACGATAGCGTAATGTACTGGACAATTCTTTAATTTTTGATGCGCTATACTGCCATTGTTGAGATTAAACAAGAATTTATGAATCAATCCCCGCGCATTCTAGCACTCGATTTTGATGGTGTTCTTTGTGATGGCATGATCGAGTATTTTCAGATTAGCAAACGCACCTATGAAACCCTTTGGCCGGAAATAATTCCCGAGGATTTTTTCCCGAGGTTTTCGCAACTTCGTCCCGTTATCGAAACCGGTTGGGAAATGCCTTTACTGTTGCGATCGCTCGTTCTCGATATTCCCGACGGGGAAGCTTTAAATAATTGGCCATCAATTCGGCAAAATCTACTAGAAAGGGAGAAAATAGCGAAAAAAGTTCTCTCAAATGCTCTCGATAGTCTTCGGGATCGATGGATTGAGTCGGATCTAGAGTCTTGGTTAACTTTACATCAATTTTATCAACCCGCGATCGATCGCCTGGCCTCTCTTTTAGACTCGGATTTTTTGGTTTATATCATCACTACCAAAGAAAGTCGTTTTGTCAAGCAATTGTTACAAAAAGTAGCAATTAATTTTCCAGAAGCGAGATTAATTGGCAAGGAAATCAAACAACCAAAATACGTCACTATTCAGCAAATACTAGCTGATTTACCAGAATCTCCCGCTAATTTGTGGTTTGTCGAGGATCGTCTCGATGCGTTGGAATTAGTGGAGCAACAAGCAGATTTAAACGATGTGGGCTTATATTTAGCCGATTGGGGATATAATACCGCCCAAATGCGCCAAAAAGTCGCCCAAGATACCCGTATTAAGCTGTTATCCCTATCTCAATTTGCGGCAGACTTTACCCACTGGTAGAGTCAGTAACGAGGAATATTAAAACTTCCCCCATTACCCCATGAGCATTGTTAAGCTTTCTTTATACACTTGTACTAACTGTCAATTTCTTTTACAATGGTCATAGGTCGATATTCCAAAAATTTTGTGGAGCTATGATTGACTGCCTGACTGTGGCTCGCTACTTTATTATCAGAGCTTACGAGGATGGTATAGACGCTGAAATGACTAATATGAAAGTCCAAAAGCTTTTATATTATGCACAGAGCTTGCATTTGGCCCTATACGATGAACCATTGTTTAAGGAGGAAATTCAAGCATGGCGTTACGGTCCGGTTTGTCCTGCTGCCTATAAGTTCTACAGTGATTTTGAGGCTAAACAATTACCAATTCCTCGCCAAGAATCCTTATCTGGGCTGCCATCGGAGAAAAAAGAACTTTTAGAAGAAATTTGGCAATATTTCGGTAACTACCACGCCTATCGGTTGAGTGATATGACTCACGCGGAATTTCCCTGGAAAAAGGCTCGTAAAGGTCTGCCACCAGAAGAAAGTTCCACAGAGCCAATTCTCCTTGATGATATGAAAGCATTAGGTTATCAAAAGCTTGATTTGATAGAACAGGAACATCCGGCCTACAAAGCAGCCATGTCTGAAGTTTTGAAGGAAGCATTGGCGACGGAATCTTCTCATCCTATTGGGAAAGGAGAAGTGCATGACTGGCTCAATTCCCTTCTCGATTGAATCTTCTGACAACTTCGAGCGCTCTTTCAAAAAACTGGCAAAAGTTCACAAAAATAGCTTTGTTGAACTTATTACCAAAACTTTAGAGGATTTAATCGACGACCAATATCCCCATAACTCCCGCCAGGAACCTCTACCGGGGAAAATTCAGTTGCCGGAAGGCTGGACTTTTCACAAGCTCGATATCCGGATTTCAAAGGGTGCTGCGGGGCAAATTAGATTAATGTATTTGGTGAGCGCGACTACCTACACAATTAAACTGGTTTGGATTTACAGCCATGAGCAGTTTGTCAAACGTCCTGCTGATGCCGATTTAAAAGCTATTATCCGAGATATTCTGGATTTTTAGGCAGAAATCTACTTCTTGGTAGGTTAGGACGCATATGACACAGATAACCGGTAACTGATTCTGTTATAATAAAAAGCGTAGTCGTTATGAGTTGCATTTACGGTTATGACTGTCGAGAATTTAGTCATTATTGGTTCGGGACCTGCAGGATATACGGCGGCAATTTATGCGGCGCGTGCGAACTTAAAACCCTTGATGTTTGAGGGTTTCCAAGCGGGAGGCATTCCGGGGGGACAACTGATGACTACCACAGAAGTAGAAAATTTCCCCGGTTTTCCCGAAGGAATCACCGGTCCGAAGCTGATGGAAAGAATGAAGGAACAGGCCGAAAGATGGGGGACCCAATGCTATACCGAAGATGTTATCTCGGTGGATTTAAGTCAGCGTCCTTTTACCATTCGTTCCACGGACCGGGAAGTTAAGGCCAATAGTATTATTATCGCCACGGGAGCCACTGCCAAACGCTTAGGATTACCCAGCGAGGCCCAATTCTGGAGTAACGGCATTTCCGCTTGTGCTATCTGTGACGGTGCTACACCGATATTTAGAGAGGAAAACCTCGCTGTCATTGGTGGCGGTGACTCCGCAGCCGAAGAAGCCGTATATTTAACTAAATACGGCTCTCACGTCCATTTATTGATACGCGGGGAAGCGATGCGTGCCTCGAAAGCAATGCAGGACCGGGTGTTAAATAATCCGAAAGTTACCGTTCATTTTCACACCCAAGCGGTGGATGTGTTCGGTACAGGCAGTAAAATGGCAGGACTACGCATTAAAAACTCGCAAACGGGAGAAATTAGCGAATTAGCCGTTAGAGGGTTATTTTATGCCATCGGTCACACTCCCAATACTTCCCTATTCCAAGGACAATTAGAATTAGACGAGGTGGGTTATGTGAAAGTCAAACCGGGGACCGTTGCTACCAGCGTCGAGGGGGTTTTTGCCGCAGGAGACGTGCAGGACCACGAATACCGTCAGGCAATCACTGCCGCAGGTACGGGTTGTATGGCGGCGTTATTGGCAGAAAGATGGTTATCGGAGCATAATTTAATCCAAGAATACCGTCAATCAGCCACTTCTGAACATTACGAGACGAAAACCGTTAGCGAAACCCCGGCCGATACGGAGGAGACTTTTGATATTAACAAAACCCGTCACGTTGGGGGTTATGCTTTGCGGAAATTATTCCATGATGGCGATCGCTTGTTAATGGTAAAATATGTTTCTCCCACCTGTGGCCCCTGTAAAACCCTGAAACCGATTTTAGATAAAGTGGTCGATGAGTACGATGGCAAAATTTATTTTGTGGAAATTGACATCGAAGCTGACCCGGAAATTGCCAAAATGGGTCAAGTAACCGGGACTCCCACGGTACAATTCTTTAAGGACCGGGAATTAGTCAAGGAAATGCGCGGAGTCAAACAAAAAAGCGATTTTCGTCAAGTAATTGAGAGTTATCAATAATCAGTTATCAGTTATCAGTTATCAGTTATCAGATGTGAGTTTTGAGTTTACTGTTTACTGAAAAAGCTCCCCACACCCCACACCCCACAC
>NZ_JADEVX010000018.1:0-40051 GCF_015207925.1 Microcystis sp. LEGE 00066
TTACTACTTGACCTGCATTTACTTTTTCGTCTTTTTCGACTCCTATCAATTCGTTTATTATTTCTACTATTCCGATTGAGTCTATTATTCCTGCCACTATCCCTAGATGGTCTATGTTCTGAATTTCTATTTCTTGGGGTTTTAATTTCACAACAGATTCCTCCACTACTTCTAAGTACCTAAGCAAAATTAATTACACATATCTAACCCCGCTCTTGCCTCTTGCCTATCTTCACTAGGAAATTAATTTTGCACGACTACTTATTGTAATCAATTATTTCTTGTTTTCTGAACAATTATTTTTTTCTCTTGAATTTTCTCTTTCTCGCTCCATACCCCTTTTAATGCTATATATTCTCATTAACCCTTTTAACCTTTGAATTAATTTTAGTTATTATGTACTACTTTAATGGCTTTTTTGATCTGTGACAGTTGAGGGTGCGGAATGTGGGTTCTAATGCCCATTCATTAAACATTTTTAACAAACTCTGCCAGTCAACTCCCATCATTACCCTTCTAATTGTTGAATAGGATGGGACTCTTTCTGGAATTATGTTAAATTCTTTACTGAGCCTGTGCCGATTATTTTTAGCAAACTCTCCTAGCTTTCTATAACCTGAGTATCCTAGCATTGTTCCCAGTATTATTACTACTAATACTATCCATAAAGGGTGTCTTTTTCCTTTATCTTTCCGAAAGTCCTTGACTTGTTTCAGTTTTTGTATTAAGCTCAACATATATTTGAAAGGTTGGCGGTCACTCCTCATTTTACCTGATAGTGATCGCTTTTACTTTTGATATTCTGATGGGAGAATGAATCAACCCTACCTTGATAAGGGGGGTGCCGATAGGCGGGGGGATCCCCCCTTAATCCCCCCTTGATAAGGGGGGTGTCTGATAATTTTTAACGCCTACCTACTTAATCAACGCATGGTGACAAATTCCTCGGCAGCACTGGGATGAATGCCGACAGTGGCATCAAAATCGGCTTTTGTCGCCCCCATTTTTACGGCAATGGCTACTCCTTGAATAATTTCGGCGGCGTGATCTCCCACCATGTGCGCCCCAAGGATTTTACCACTTTCCTGGTGGACAACTAATTTCATCAAAGTTTTGTCCTCTCGGCCTGGTAAAACATTGTAACCGGGACGGAATTTAGACCGATAAACTTTAATTCCCGTGTCACCATATTGTTTTTTTGCTTGCAATTCCGTTAATCCCACCGTCGCAGCTTCAGGAGTAGAAAATACTGCCGAAGGAACGTTTTCATAACTCATTAACCGGGGTTTATTACCAAAGACTGTATCGGCAAAAGCTCGCCCCTCATTAATCGCCACGGGAGTTAAATTAATTTTATCGGTACAATCACCCACGGCATAGATATTATCTTCGCTGGTTTGGCTATACTCGTTGACGACAATTGCCCGATTTTTTACCTCGACATTGACATTCTCTAAGCCCAATTTTTCCAGCTTAGGGATTCTTCCAGTAGCGGCTAATCCTAGGGCATCAACAAAGAGCATTTCTGAGGTTTCTTTCCCCTGAATATGTACCTTTAAACCCTCGTCAGTTTTCTCGATCGAAGTGGGGAAAGTTTCGGGCATAATTTTAATTCCCTGACGGATCATTTCTGCTTGAATCTCATCGCGGATATCCTCATCAAACCCTCTTAAAATCTTGTCTTTACGGATTAACTGCACCACTTCTGTCCCCAATCCGTGCATAATACCGGCAAATTCTACCCCAATATATCCCGCCCCTAAAACTATAATTCTTTTCGGTTGTTCCGGCAGTTGAAACATGGCATCAGAAACTACCGTATGTTCGATCCCCGGAATATCGGGTTTAACGGGATGTCCCCCCACGGCAATTAAAATTTTATCGGCAGTAATTTTTTCCTCTCCCACCTCTAGGGTATGGCTATCAAGAAACTTGGCATAATTAGGAAAAAGCGTCACTTGAGAATTATCGAGCATCTTTTGATAAATGCCATTTAAACGGATAGTTTCCTGATTAACGGCGCTAATTAATTTTTGCCAATTTAACTGACTCTCTACTGGACTCCAACCGTAACCTTCCGCATCCTTAAATAGTTGAGGAAAACGACTAGAATAAACCATTAATTTTTTGGGAATACAACCACGATTAACACAGGTTCCTCCCAAGCGATCGTATTCTGCTAATCCCACTTTTGCCCCGTATTCGGCTGCCCGTCTAGCGGTGGCAATACCCCCAGAACCACCACCAATCACGAATAAATCAAAATCATAACTCATAAAAATATCCTCGCGAATGTATAGAAATTTGACGGCATCAAAAAACTTTCTGGGCAAAAAGGGGAGCGAATATCTCGGATCAATCCCTAACCGAATCTATCGAGTAACTAGCACAATATAGTCACGAATGCTGCTAAATTAGAGCCAATTTGACTACTGCCAAGATTTAATTCTATGCTAACACGCCGATCAAAATTATCTTTTCTCTTGGGGACTTGTTCCCTATTTCTCTGGGTAAACCATCCCCTCACCCTCGCAAACCCCATCAGTCAAGACAATTTCCCCCCTTCCCAGTTTATCTGTCCAGCAGACTTAGCCACCAGGATCGATCGCATTTTAGACCGACCCGATTATCAAGGCGCTTATTGGGGAATTTTAGTAAAATACCTCAATTCTCAGGAAAATCTCTATAGTCTTCACGAAAATAACTTTTTTACTCCCGCTTCTACTGCGAAATTATTAACCACTGCCGCCGCTTTCAGCAAATTTAACCGCGATTATCGTCTGAAAACCCTCATTTTAGCCCAAGGCAACCCCCCCGATTTAGAAACTTTAACCTTAGTCGGGAGGGGAGATGCCACCATAACCACAGAAAAGTTAGAAAAATTGGCAGAAAAGTTAAAAGCAGGGGGAATTAACTCAATTTATCGCTTAATTGTCGTTGCTAGTCCTTTTGTCGTCTCCGATAGTCAAAAAACTTGGGAATGGGAAGATGTCTTTTTTGACTATGCAGTTAGTGCTTCTAGCTTGGTTTTAAACGAAAATTCCGTCACTTTAAGGCTTTTACCGCGACAATTGGGGCAAAGCTTAGATTTACAATGGTCTGATCCCATTGCCGCTAAACAATGGCTAATTGAGAATCAAACCAGCACTGCAGCGCAAGGAAGCCCGAATAATCTGGCAATTAAGGGCAATTTAGCCAATAATCGCCTAATTATCACTGGTTCTCTGGCTATTGATAGTCAAGATGATTTTAATTTAGCTATTCCCCAACCTTCGGAGTATTTCCTTAATCGCTGGCGTAATATCCTTGAAAAAGCGGGAATTACCGTTAAAACCGCCGAAATTAGCTCAGAAATTCTCGGCGATGAAATCACCAATTTAGAATCAGAACCCCTAGCATATTTGGTGGAAAAAGTCAATAAAAATAGCGATAATTTACTAGCCGAAACCCTACTACAAATGCTCGGCGGTGTGTCGGGATTGCAAGAAACTTTAACAAAACTGGGAATTAACAGCGATAGTTATAAAATCGGCGATGGTTCGGGGCTATCACGACAAAACCTGATTAAACCCAATACTTTAGGTCAAATCTTACAACTAATGGCAGAAAATCCTGATTATCGTCGTTCTTTAGCCATTGGAGGCATTGATGGCACTTTAACCAATAGATTTCGCCAGACTCCCATAGAAGGACGATTACAGGCAAAAACCGGGACTTTAACCGGAGTTACCGCTCTCGCCGGTTATCTAGAAACTGAGGACAATCAACCCCTAATCTTTAGTATAACCGTCAATAACAGCGATAAACCCGCCACTACCCTCAGAAACGGCATCGATGAGGTGATTTTGCTCCTAGGACAGTTAAAACGCTGTTAATCTTTAGGAGCCGGGAGATAGGGAGATGGGGAGATAGGGAGATGGGGAAATTTCAGCTAAATTCCCCCACTACCCCAACACCCCACTACCCCAACACCCCAACCCGCAACCAATTCGATCGAGCCATTTAAGTAGGGAAGCACAATTATTTGTAGGATGGGTTAGCGGTAGCGTAACATGAGCGGGGGTTGGGTTTCATGCTTCAACCCAACCTACGTTCATCTTATATTTAATTCCACCCACCCACTTAATCACAGAAGCTTGTATACTTTTGTAAAAATTGCTTCTAGCTGACCTGTAGATTAATCGAGGGAGTATTGATATATGTATATAGTTCAGGTTGCCTCCGAGTGCGCCCCGGTGATTAAAGCTGGGGGATTGGGGGATGTGGTATATGGATTGAGTCGAGAATTAGAAATTCGCGGTCATTGCGTGGAGCTAATCCTACCCATGTATGATTGTATGCGCTACGACCAAATTTGGGGCTTACACGAGGCTTATCGCGACCTGTGGGTGCCTTGGTACGGTGGCGCAATTCACTGTAACGTTTTTTGTGGTTGGGTACACGGGCGCTTGTGTTTCTTTATTCAACCCAATTCGGGGGATAATTTCTTTAATCGCGGTACTTACTACGGTTGTAAAGATGATAATATGCGTTTTGCCTTCTTCTCTAAAGCCGCTTTAGAATTTTTGCTCAGAAGTAATAAACGTCCCGATATAATTCATTGTCACGACTGGCAAACTGGTTTAATTCCGCCCTTACTTTTTGAAATTTATAAATATCATGGTATGGGCAATCAGCGCGTTCTTTACACCATCCATAACTTTAAACATCAAGGATTTGGAGGTGCAGAAATTCTCTGGGCAACAGGATTAAATAACGATTCTTATTACTTTAGCTATGCCCGACTGCGCGATAATTTCAATCCTTTTGTGATTAATTTTATGAAAGGTGGCATCGTCTTTTCCAACTATTTCAATACCGTCTCACCTCACCATGCTTGGGAAGCACACCACACCGATGTTAGTTATGGTTTAGGTCATACAATTCACCAGCATCAACACAAATTTACTGGCATTCTCAACGGTTTAGATTACAATATCTGGAACCCGGAAGTGGATAAATTTATTCCTGCACCCTACGGTGTTGATAGCTTCTCCGAGAAGGCACGCAATAAGAAGGCACTGCGAGAAAGACTCTGGTTAAGAGATGAGGCAGAAAAACCCTTAATTTGTTATGTCGGTCGTTTAGATGACCAAAAAGGCGTACATTTAGTTCACCATGCCATGTATTATGCCTTAGCTCGCGGGGCGCAATTTGTCCTCTTAGGTTCCGCCACCGAATCGTTAATTAATAACTGGTTCTGGCACGAGAAAAATCACCTCAATAATAACCCTGATGTTCATATTGAATTGGGCTTTAATGAGGAATTATCTCACCTCATTTATGCGGGGGCCGATATGATTGTGGTTCCCAGTAATTTTGAACCCTGCGGACTGACACAAGTAATCAGCTTAAAATATGGAACCGTTCCCATTGTCCGGGGAGTTGGTGGTTTAGTTAATACGGTTTTTGATCGCGATTATGATACCTATCACAAACCCGAAGAACGCAATGGTTTTGTCTTTTTTGATCCCGATAATAATGCCCTCGAATCAGCCATGTCCCGGGCATTGGAATTGTGGTACACTCAGCCAGAAGAATTCCAAAAATTAGCGATTCAAGGCATGGAATGCGATTACTCTTGGAATCGCCCCGGGGAAGAATACGTTGCCCTCTATGAAATGATTCGCCACAAATAAACTGTCTTGTCTCTAGCAATTCCCTGGCAGTTGTCAACAGAAATTCGAGGAATAGATTTGTTGAAATTTCCAGGGTAATTGCTTTAGTTTTGACCGACTCCTAACCCCACCAACAAACTTTTTTAGTAAACCCTACCTAGTAGAGCAGAAATGTTAACTTTGCTTGGTATTCTTGGGTGAGGGGATGACTAACTCCCAAAATCTGAAATATGGCTAACATGGCTTTTCTTGCGCCATCCTGACGATATTTTCTACTTTCTCCCACCAGGCTGATCAGTTTATCTAAAGCGGCGGCATAATCTTCTTTTAAAGCGAAATTAATCCCAGCAAAAAATATCAGATCGAGGGGATTATTTTCTGGTTTTAACTGTTGGAATTCTAGGATAGTTTTCCAACCTTTGATAACAGGATTTTCCTCTTTAATAGCACTGATTAATCGATAAGCGTCTGACCATTTTTCTAGACGCATGAGAAATTTTACCGCCATAATAATTAATCGCTGTTCGTTGGGATATTTAGGAAAAAGACGATCAAATAATTGTTTGGCTGCGGGCAAATTATCGAGGGCGATCGCTTCTTGTATTTCTGCTAATCCTGTTTCTAATTCCGATTGTAAATCCAGACGGGAAAATAAGTCTCTAATTTGTTCTTCTGGCAAAGCACCGACAAAACAGGGTAACACTTCTCCCTTGCTGACAATTCGCACATCGGGAACTCCTTCCACATCGTATTGTTCGGCTAATTGGGGATTTTTATCTATATCTATTTTGGCTAGGATAAAATTATATTCACTTGCTAGTTTTTCTAGCATCGGTTTTACCAATTTACAGGGTCCACACCAGAGAGCATAAAAGTCTAAAATCACTGTATTTAGATAGGATTTCTCGATCACTTCACTGTCAAAATTTGTCCCATCTACCTCGATAGAATATCCCATCTATTTCTCCTCTAATAACTTATTTTTCAGCTAGTTTTGTCTCACTTATCTCTTTTACCCAAAGGGCTAATCCTCCCCCTCGTCCCCGGGCTGCTATCATTGTTTCTGTGATCAGAAAATAGGCAAAAAATGCCTGTTTTTTGATACTTTCCTGATAAAAATTTGCTTCACTTACCTGGCCATTTCTAATAAAACCAGAATAGAGAGAGCGATTAAATAGGGTTAGGTTGAGCCGGGTAAAATCAAAGGCAAGAAGACGGGTTTTAGGAAAAAACTTAACTGGACCGCTTACAGATAGTTTTACTGCCCCTAAAAATATCTGATTGCTGACGCTTCCAGAGATAAATTCTCCCGGTTCTAAGCTCTCATTTCTTTGGTAAGAGATGGTAATTTTTAACCAGGATGGTAGATAGCGCCCCTTACCCAAAACAATTCCCGCTCTCTTTTTCGCTTTTTGAGTTCCCGTGATAAAGTATAATCGCCAAGTACCGACCAAAGCCTCAAAAGTAAGATTTTCTTTAGTTTTTTTATGGTTTTTTTCTGTTGCTAAGAGAAATTCCAGCAATTGAGAAACAGGGGGGCGATTATTGTCGTCAAGTATTAGGGGTGAGTCGAGATTTCTAACCATGATTTCAGACAGTGCCAAAATATTTTAACTGAAGCTACCGAACTCGAAAAAGCGAGCGATAAACTGGTTGACCTTTATTATAAGTGGACTTTTCCCTCTCCGTCGCTACGGGGAAAATATTTTCCGCTAACCAGGGGGTTTGATGTTGCCGAACAAAATGGGGATGTGCTTGAAATCTCTCCGTCATTTCCAGGGCGATCGATTCCACATCCGACTGTAAAAAAACCCAGCCTCCAGATACCATATATTTAGCCAAAGCTATGACTAATTCCGGCTGCACGACTCGACGCTTACTGTGACGCTGTTTAAACCAAGGATCGGGAAATTGAATCGACACCCGAAATAACTTATCTACGGGCAAAGATTTCAGTAAAATTTCTGGGGTAACATTCATATTGCCAAAAACAAAAGCGAGATTTTTTAATCCTAACCTTTCCCGTTCCTGATTCGCTTCAATTACCAAAGGTTGACGAATTTCAATCCCCAAAAAATTAATTTCTGGATATACTTGGGCCATTTGTAACAAAAATTTACCTCGCGCACAACCAATGTCAAGATGGAGAGGTGGTGTCATATCCTGATAAACTTGATTCCAATCGGGGGGAGCGATCGGATGGCGATATTTATGACTTAAGGGATTGACGTGCTGACGAACGCGAACTTTAGCCAAAGATATTTTCTCCTCATTTCTCCTCGATCAATCTAGTTTACCGATATTTAGCCCAATTGAATGCGATGAATTTCCGTTTCGCCATTCTCAGCGATCCTCATATCGCTTTACCCACCACCATTTTGAACCATTCTAATCGCTTTCATCTGGTGGAAGTGAGTATTCCCGCTTTAAAAATTGTTTTAGACCATCTCATCACCCTTAACCTCGATTTTCTGCTGATTGCTGGCGATTTAACCCAAGATGGTGAACCAGAAAATCATCGTTGGTTAGCCGATTGTTTAGCCACTTTACCCTTTCCCGTCTATGTGGTGCCGGGTAATCATGATGTTTTGAGTTTAACCGCAACAGAAAACCAGATCGGTTTAGCAGATTTTCCCTTTTATTATCAACAATTTGGTTACAGGAATCCCGAACAAATATACTACCAAAAAGAAATTTTACCCGGAGTGCAATTAATCGGTCTTAATTCTAATCAATTTGATGAGCAAGGTAAACAAATTGGTAGTTTAGATGCAGAACAATTGCATTGGTTAAAACAGACTTTACCCGCGCTAAAAAACGATCTGGTTATGGTGATGATCCATCATAACGTTATCGAGCATTTACCCGGACAAAGCAATCATGAATTAGGTAAACGCTATATGTTGGCTAATGCGGTAGAACTGCTCGATATACTAGAGGAAAACGGCGTAAAATTGTTGATTACTGGCCATCTCCATGTGCAGGATCTGGCTTTTAGTAGAGGTATCTATGAAATTACCACCGGTTCCCTCGTCAGTTATCCCCATCCCTACCGGGTGCTAGAATATTGCGAAAACACGGTTGAATTAGCCATAGAATCCTTTCATCTGCAAAATATACCCGGATGGGAGAATTTACCCGCTATTTCTCGGCAATGGTTAAGCGATCGCTCTTATCCTTTTATGATGCGTTTGTTAACCTGCCATCCCCTCAATCTTCCCGTGAGTCTAGCGGAGGAATTAGCCCCGAAATTAGGAAATTTTTGGGCAGATGTGGCTAAAGGTGACACAATCTTCGATTTTAACGATTTTCCGCCCCTAGTACGCCGTTATTTCTACGCTTTCAGTGCCATCGATCCCCTCGGTAATCCTCATTTTATCGACAATCAAGCTGTAATTAGTTTCAAGCATCAGTTTACTTATCAGCACTCAGACTTGCTGGTAGAGTTGAGAGAATAGCTGCAATAAATAATTAACTATAGCTTATAGTTATGGTACGCAGACGCTATCTTGGCAGAAAATATCAAAAAAAATCAATGGAAGCACTTAAAAAGGAATTTAAAAAAATCGGTTCTCTTACCCTGTTTTTTTTCTTGGCTTTCGGTTATATTCTTCTGATCATGAAATTATTTCTGGAAGAGTATTCGATTACCACCTACGTTTTGGGTAAAGCGATCGTAGGAGCGATCCTTGCGGCAAAAACCGTGGCCATTCTCGACGCAGCCATGAAGCTAGAATGGTTAGAAAATCGTCCCCGTTACGTTAGTGTTCTGTATCGAACCTTTGTTTATACCCTAGCAGCACTGATTCTCGGCTCGATCGAGGGTTTTCTGGAAGCTTATCGGGTAACGCGGGTAATTTCGGAGGCAATGGCCAAATTTTGGCAAAGGGAAAGTTTCTCTCAAATCCTTGCGGTTACTCTCTGTCTCGCAGTGGTTTTTTGTCTCCACAATCTCTGGCACGAAATCGATCGCTATTGGGGTAAAGGCAAATTGAGAAAATTTTTTCTCGATCGCTCCTAGAGTAGAGCAGTTATAGCGTTTTTCACTCTGCTGAGGTACAAAAGTTATGGGTTTTAGGCAAAAGGCAACAGGCAAAAGGGAAGAAAAACAAGTGTACCTCACTAGCTTAGGAAACGCTATATCTTAATGGTGAGATAGGAAGTTTTCCGGCTCTCTTAGGTTTGGTGGGTAAAATGTATTCTAAGATACATTCTCAAGAGCGAGGGGGTGGAACGAACCACAAAGACACAAAGGACACAAAGATTGATCGATCATATAGTAAGTTAAACTTATCACACAGAACCTAGAAGAGCTGTTTTCCTTTTGGGGAGTCGGGAGACTCCGAGACAGGAGACAGTCTTGAATCATTTATCAGATCTGAGTTTTCAGTTCACTGATTACTGATTACTGATTACTGTTCACTGTTCACTGAAAATACACCCCACACCCCACTTAAGAAGTATGTACGATCGCCCTATCTTTCGCGAGCAACCCCTGCTAGGATAAAATACGGGTGAAAAATTGCTAATCCAAGGAGTACAGACGTGATTGAACCTTTAGTGCTAGGGATTGTCCTAGGCTTAATTCCCATTACCCTAGCGGGTTTGTTCGTTGCCGCCTATTTACAGTACAAACGGGGCAATCAATTCGGCTTAGACTAAATCTATCACGCCAATCCCCCGAATTGAGACAATCTCCCGTCAAGCTAGGCACTAGACGGGAGATTTTCAACAGGACAAATTTGCCCCTTAACAGATTGTGGCTGCCGGCGTTGCCATCCCTGCAAAATTCATCTGTCTTGGGAGAGCGATCGCCAAAAAAGCAAGAACTAAACGGCTGTTAAACTAGGAAAACGAATGACAGTCTCCGTATATTCGGGAACCCATCCGGCGGTAGTGGTGAAGTAACGCACTGCTTTAACTCTTTTACTGGCAGTGAGGTGAAACCAGTGTTCGCTATGGGCGGGAACATTGATATATTCTTGAGGTTGAATAGTTAATTCTCCCTGAGAACCATCGGGAAAGACAAAGCCAAAAACCCCCTCCCCATCAATGATATAACGCACCTCATCGTCAGCGTGGGTGTGACAGCGCTCGAATTTTGCCAGTAAAGTGTCGAGATTGGCAATGTCGGGGTGTAAAACGATTAAATCTCTGGCTTGATAACCCGCTTCTTGCTTTAGTTGCTCAAAATAACCGTCTAAGCTGGTTAAAACTATTTCTTTTTCTTCGTCAGTCAGAGAAGCTTCCTTAAGTAGCTGACGGGTGGCTTCGTTTTCGATCGGCCAATAGTTTAAAGTAACATTTAATTTGGCCAATTCCAGACTAATATCGGCTAACTGGGTATAAGTTGTCCCATTCTCTAAGCGTAGTATCGCCATTGGTTATCATCCTCAAGATTACTTTTTCCATTTTAAAGTTTTCCAGAGGCAAGCCGCTCGATTTTTTGCCCCTCGATCCCTTGCCAGTTCCTAGGATTTTCTGCTCAAAAATGCTATTATGTCCTATATATGGGGAATTAGCTCAGTTGGTAGAGCGCTGCGATCGCACCGCAGAGGTCAGGGATTCGAGTTCCCTATTCTCCATTTTCCAGAGATATTAACCGCTTTTCAAGGTTCAAGAAAGATTATGAACCAGTCTCAACTTCCCAAAAAGGCGTTACTTTTATTTCTGGGGAGAATAGCAGAGGATTACTGACAGAAAAGCTAAAAGACTTAACTTGTGGGGGTAATTTTCCTTGAAAAAATGCCATTAATTCCTGAGCATTTCTCGGTAAATGACTAAGGATAACTCCATTAGCTGAATTATCTTGAACAAAGCGAAAATTGGCTTGAGTTCCATCGAGATAATTAACGTTAATTATCACGGGAGGGATTCTAAATATTTTTTTGATTATTTTACCAAACCAAGAATATTCAAATTTAACTTGAACACGAGTAATCCCACTATTACGAGTAGGTAATTCATAGACTTGATCCCAAGTAATATTAGTAGTCTCTCCTAGAGGGGTTGGACTGCAACGACTGATATTTCGTTTTTCTAAAAGATAAAAGTTGGTTTTGATTGCGGGGACTTGGAAGGGTGAATTTACCGAGTCAAGTTGATAATTACAAACCACATAGGAAAAGGCTTTAGGTTCATCAAAAAAAGGATGTCTGCCATCAATAGATTGAAAGTGATAAATCAGATAATCTCTGGGAGATTTAGATAAGCTTTGGTAATTTAGTTCATCCAGTTTTTCTGTATAAGCAGAATAGGATTGAATAATCGGCCGCGGTTTCCAATTAAGCTGATTGCCCGGAATAAGTGAAAATTCCCAGGGAATTATATCAATAGTTTTGCCTTGCACTTTTCCCAGCACAGAATCGGGTATTTTGGTAGCGGTAGCAATGACTTGTAAATTTTGAGTTGTACTCCTTTCACCTCGCATTTTTAATTCTCTGGGATTAAGCATAGAGGAAATGACAACCCCAATATTATTAGCCACCCTATCGGGACTGAAATTACTCCACTGGCGAGCATTTTCCAATATAGTCCAATTAGGACTAGAGGTGATAATAATACATCCAAAAAAAATTATTCCCCAAGCACAATAAGCAATTTTCTTAAACCGAGATTTTTTAATAATTGTTGTATAAAGAGAAGCTAAGACAATAACCACAAGTGTAAAAACAACAACGTGAGCATCTTGCCGAACAAATCCATGCTTAAATGACAAAAATATGGGAAAAATATAGGCAATAGCCAGACTAATTTTTTGGTCTATAATTGCCAGCAACATTAAAAGCAAACTTACGGCAAAGCAGAGCAAAGCAATTAGTAAACGCGGGTAATTTCCTACAATACTCATCGCACTGGAATAACCAGAAGAAATTTGCCAAGAATTGCTTAAATATCCGATGAGAGAGGGGAAACTATTTAGATTAATTGTTTGGAGGAGAAGTAACCCATAAAGCCCATAAAATACTAACAGAGGTAAGAAGTTAAGCAATTGGTTCTGATTAAATAGAAGATAGATTCCGCCTTTGATACCCCTTGCCTCTCTTAATAAGGGGGGTGCCGATAGGCGGGCAGATCTGACGATAAACCAGAGAGTTAAAGCTACTCCTCCGGCAATGCAAAAATTAACTATAATGTGAATAAAGGCTCGGTTAGAGGCAGCTGGATAGAGAAAAATAAAAGCAATGGAAGGAATGCTTAAAGTTAAGTTAATACCAGCGAGAACATTTTTTATAACTATCGATGGTGACTTCTGAAAATATCCCCGAACAATATTAACGATTATGTAGATAAACAGGCTGCCTGCTAGATAAATTCCTAGAGTTAGTTTTGTGAGTATAGAGAACCCAGTGATTATGCCAATAGCCATAGCTAAATAATTGATATACTTTTGAAAAAAGTTATCAAAAGACATGAGTATCAGGAGGATAAATATTATCTGATAATCAACAGTAAAGCCGATACTGTTGTAGGGATTTCCTACTAGGGTAGCAAAAATAATTGACAGCACAAAAACTATTTGATTGCTATAGTCCTTAATAAATAATAATCTGAGAATAACTACTGCTAATAGACAAAGGTGTATCAACCAGCGAAAATAGATAATTTGGGAAAAGTTGTGATTTAAAGATGTGCCATGAATGAGATAGCCTAGTGGTCCATAGGTGAAGATAATATCTTGACCAAAAATTAACTGTTTATGGGCAGCATCACTAATAGCAAAAGCCCAAGAAGCATCTAAACCAATTTCTAACCGATCAATAATAGGCAAATTTGCCAGAAAAAAGTAGGCAGTAATAATAATTAGTATTCCCTTGACGAATACAGGTAAATCGAGAGATTTTTTGTGCATAATTTTTGAGTTAAAAAATTCCTTTTAATTCCTTCTCGTGATTATAAATCCAATCAAAAATATCTTGGATTAATTTTCTACCGTCTCGCTGGGGTTGCCATCCAGTTATAGAACTGATTTTGCGGGAATCAGTGATAAAAATTGGCATATCTCCGGTGCGATTTTCGGGAATTGCCTCAATCATTATACTATTGCCCGTGATTTCTTGACATAGTTTTGTGGTTTCGCAAAGAGACAAGGAAAAATCTTGCCCACCCCCCACATTAAAAGTCTGCCCTTTGAATTGTTCTAAATTAGCAATCTGAATATCGATTAAATCAAGTAAATCAGCTACATGAAGAAAATCTCTAACCTGTTTCCCCGTACCCCCATAACCGATATATTTTAAGGACTTCTGAAAGTAATGATTAGCCACCCAAAGGGCAAAAACTCCCTGATCAACTTTTCCCATTTGCCAAGGACCGGTTAAAACTCCACAGCGATTAATTAAAGTTCTTAATCCGTAGGCATCCCCATATTCATTAATAATCAGTTCCGATGCTAACTTAGTGGAACCGTAGAGAGAACGGGGCAAATCTAAGGGAAATTGTTCACTGATACCAAAAGCAGAAACCCCAGGTAAATCTTGCTGTTCAGATAACTGAAAACGAGTATCTGTTTCTGTATAGTTTAATTGATTAAGATAGGCGATAGGATAAACTCTGCTGGTGGAGAGAAAAATAAAATCTGCTTGGGTTTGTCTAGCTAATTCTAAACAGTTAATCGTTCCAATTAAGTTAGTTTGCAAAACGTAGCCAGGAGAAGTATAACCAGCTAAAACGGAAGGTTCTGCCGAACATTCTAGGATTAAATCCACTGGCAAAGCGGCTGCTTCTAAGTCTTCCGCATTTCTGACATCTCCATGAACAAATTCAATTCCCGCCTGTTTAAGACGGGGAATATTCAACTCGGAACCGCGACGTTTTAAGTTATCTAAGGCGATAATTTTCCAATCGGGATAACGTTGGGCTAATCCTAAACCTAAAGAACTACCTACAAAACCCGCACCACCAGTAATTAACACTTGTCTAGTCATAATTGTACAATCTTGATTAGTATTTGTCGGTTACTTTGAATCACTGTATTGTCAGTAATTATCTAGGTTTGGTGGCTTTGACAAATAGCTGCCCACCCAAGAAATTCCAGAAAATAGGGAATTTTAAATAAATTTTGAGTAAGGTGGGTGAAGCGAGTCTTCCTTTCGTAGAAAATGGTAGAAAACGAGGAATTAAAGTATCGATTCTAAAACCCATTGTTTCCAATAACTCCTTTAAAGAAAGGTGAGTTATTGGTAGTTTATGATCAATAAAATCATAGTATTCTTTATAAGAATACTTAAAATTAGGTTGAATCACTAGAAGTGATCCTCCTGGTGTTAAAATGTCATAACAAAATCCCAAAACTTCGATTAATTCTTCCGCACTATTTAAATGCTCGAAAAAGTTGGAGATAAAAATTTTATCAAATCTTATATCAAGTTTTTGCTGCTCATTAATACTGAGAATATTGAGATTTAATACCGTTACATCAGGATTAGCAAAAACTTTTGCATCAGGATTAAGATCGATTAAGTATTTATTTTTAGAACGAATTTGATTAATAAATTCACAGTAACCTCCACCAATATCTAAAACTGTATCATTGACAGTAACATAATTTTGTAAAAAATTATTAACCAAAACTTTCCAAAGAGCTAATTTTGCTTTTCTTTCTTGAGGATTAAAGCGACTTTCGTAAAGTTTCTTTAAGTATTCCATTTGTCGGGTTACTTGCTCGTCTAACATGGTTTTAACCTCTGAATTTATTGGTTACTTTTATCTGATTTTTTGGACAGGTTTGCGCTTATAGTCGCCTCTAGAAAGGTATTTTTCTAACCAGATAGAGAGAACTATAAATAAATAACGACTACCCATTTCCTTGAGTTTTAACTTGGAAATCCCCGTGGTACGATTGCGCCAAGTGATGGGAATTGTCGTGTAGGAATATCCTCGCACGATTGCTTTTAAGGGCATCTCTACTGTTAAATTAAAATGGTGAGACAGTAGAGGTGATATTCCTTCGATAACCTCCTTACGATAGATTTTAAAGGCATTAGTGGTATCATTAAATTTTAGCCCAAATAAAACTTGAATGAAGAGATTAGCCAAACGATTGACGAATAACTTGTGTATGGGATAATCAATAACTTTTCCTCCCCTGATAAAACGAGAACCAAAAACGCAATCGTAGCCTTCTTGGAGTTTATAATAATAGTCCACCATGTTATCGGGAGAGTCGGAATTATCTGCCATTACTACCGCAACTGCATCACCGCTAAAATTTTCTAATCCACAGCGTACCGCAAAACCAAAACCGTTGGGATAATAGTTATTGATGTAGAGAATGCGGGGATTTTCTTGGTTGATTTTTTTCAGAACTGCTTCGGTGTTATCTTTGCTATTGTCATTAACAACTAGGATTTCATAATCAATTTTATCCTCTTCTAAACGTTCGGATATTAAGTGAGCAGTGCTTTCGATGCAATCTTCTTCGTTGTAAGCAGGGATAATTATTGATAGGGTTTTTACTGCATAGTTATCCCTTGATTGACGTGGGTGAGAGTAACCGTCCATCTCGAAAGCTGGTGCTAATCCTTCGGGATAGTACATTTCTGTCTCATTAGTCTTATTCTTAGGTTTAAAAATTAGGCTATCACTGGCGACATAATTAATACTAGCTCCCAGTAAAACCCCAATCATTGTGTTGACTCCGGGGCTAACTCCTAGCCAGTTTAAGAATGGAAATACCAAAAAAACTCGCAGTAAAACTGCTAAACCTGCCGAGAGATGATAGAGAGGAAGTTGTATCAAAATCACATCTCTAATTGTCCAATCTCCCCCAGTCCACACCCAGATTCTATAGATAAAGAAACTAGCAATTAAAGATATTTCTATCGAAATAACATTAGCAACATTCTTCAGAAATGGGGTATTAAATCCTAAGTCGTCAATGAACCAATAAATGAAGAATAAGTTGATTAAAAATGCCACTCCCCCAGCAATGAGAAATCGAAAAATTTTATTGTTGTAGATTTTAGTTAACATAAGGAACTCAACCCAATATAAATTACAGATAATTATCTCTTATTTACCGTGTCTTGTTGTGTATGTATCACAACGTTTGTTAGAAAAAACGGGCTTGTCATTAGGATTATACAGGCTATTTAAATATTTTTTATCTTCTCGGTTTTCTCTTGTTTTGCGGCAAAAAACTATCGCCTCAACTTGATAATTAGCTCTTGATAACTTATAGAGAGCATTTTTTGATTCTTCCTCACTTGCTTGATTATGAATCATTAAGGCACGACGTTGACTATAGTAGGGTATCAATGAACTCCAATAATCTCCGTAGATTAACAAAACACCTTCAGGAGAAGTAACAGTTTGGACTTGAGAGGCAATTTCTAAGTAACTGTCACCATGCAATTTTGTCGGATACCAGAAAGCTCGGTAAAATTGCAGTTGTGATAACAAAATCAAAGCGAGGAAAAACCAGCCTACAGACTGCAAAATTTTCCGTTTTTTTTCTATTAATACCATGATGGTAAATCCAGAAGCACCGAGGAGAAAGATAGCATTAGCATAGGGATAATAGTTATGAACAAAATGCAAATTGGTAAAAATGGCAACTGTCAATATAAATAGTAAACTTAAGCCATAACTTAGTAACTTTTTTGAGGTGAAAATTGGTAATATTACTAAAGCCATAACGCTGATTATCAATCCGCCAAAAACGTCATTTAGAGTCCTAGTTAGATAATTTCTCCACTGTGACCGAGATAATTTTTGAGCGATCGTTCCAAAGTTCCAATCTCTCAAAGCTTTCGAGGTGATAAAATCTGCTGCCATGGGATTGAGTAGCTTTTGGGCATCGGTAAAGTTAACCCAAATTTTGGCTAGAAGGAAGGGTATGATTATAAAAACAACGACCGGTATCAATAAATCTTTTGCTAAATTACGAGATGACTCTTTCTTAACCCAATTAGCACCTATCCAGACACAAGCTAAAATTAAAAATCCAGCCATAGTCGTTACTTTAGTCAGACTGGCGGCGATTCCACAAAGACAGGCTAGTAAGGCAAGAATTGGCGATTTATAGCGAAAATAAACAGGAATACAGGCAAGATAAGCTAAAGAGAAAAATAGGGCGGTTGATTCAATCATGAATGTTCGCGACCAAAACAGATAAAGAGGACTGGCTAAAAATAAACTCAAAAACAGCCAACGGAAAGCTCGCGCTACTTGTAAATAAGATAGGATTACGTATATAGGAATCAAACTTAAATAAAAGAAAAAAGCACTCACAAATCTACCAGTTTGATCTATCGGTGTCTGCAAAAGCTTAACTAAAATAGCCACTATTCCTTGATAGAGCGGAAACTCCAGCGGAATTGACCAAGGCACTCCTAAAACAGGGGTTTCATAGGCTAACCAAGGACTACCTTTGAGTAAATAAAAAACCGAGATGGCCGTTTGAGTTTGACGAAAAGCGTGGACATCTATCAAAGGATTATTCCAGCCTCCGCTAATCCCCCAAAAACTATGGATTAAGCAAACTGCAAAAATTAAAAACAATATTTTCTCAGTCCATTTATTTTCATCTGACTCAGTTTTTTCGCTCGGAAATTTAAAAGCAAGCATATTTGACCATCTCCAGTTTTTTAAACCCATAGACGCACAGACCCAGATAGTTTTGACATAGTAATCTAATGATCTATTATAACCAACGGCTAACGTTTTGACTAAAAATCTCTTTGAGAATATCCGTTACTGTGTAGGTTAACTGCCAATCAGGATAATGATTTTTAAACTTACTCACATCAGAAATCCACCAGATATGATCACCAATGCGATTAGTCTCCACATACTGCCAGTTTAACTTTTTAGCCGCAATCGCTTCACATTCTTGAATAGCTTCTAACATGGAACAATTACTAAAGCGACTACCACCGATATTATAAACTTCTGCCACTCGCGGAGTCTGATAAAAATGATAGAAAGCATTGACGAGATCGTAACTATGAATATTATCCCGTACCTGCTTACCCTTATACCCATAAATACTGTATTCTTTGCCAATCATCGTACATTTCATTAAGTAGGATAAAAACCCGTGTAATTGGGTTCCCGAATGACTTGGACCGGTTAAACAACCACCGCGAAAAGAGGCAGTTTTCATCTCAAAATAACGCCCGTATTCCTGTACTAACACATCCGCTGCCACTTTCGAGGCACCAAACAAAGAATGTTTACAAGCATCAATACTCATCAACTCGTCAATACCTTGAGCAAAATAAGGATGATTTTCCGAGATTTCCCAACGTAATTTTTTTTCTACTAAAGGTAATTCATTCGGTCTATCCCCGTAAACTTTATTGGTGGAACAGAAAATAAATACTGCTTGGAGACAGTGTTGACGAGTATTTTCTAATAATACTAAAGTTCCGTTAGCATTGACACTAAAATCCATATAGGGATCCTTAGCTGCCCAATCGTGGGAAGGTTGCGCCGCCGTGTGGATAATTAAGGATATATCATGACTATAGGTTTTAAATATAGCTGCAATAGCTTCATGATCGCGAATATCTACAGCGTGGTGAATGTATTTATCCCCGTAATCTTGGGATAATTTGGCTCGATTCCACTCCGTTGAAGCGTCTTCGCCAAAAAATACCTGACGCATATTATTATCGATGCCAACGACAGTATAACCCCGATCACAAAAAAACCTCACTGATTCGGAACCGATTAAACCAGCAGAACCGGTTACTAGAACGATCGCCATAACTATATCCTGAATTTTTTGCCTAGTTGTTCAGAAATTTCTCAAGTTGAGAAAACTTTCTCCGACTTTACTAGATAGGTTCGCCTTTGTCAATTAAACAGGAGGAGATTACCTCTAATAACTGCGGCAATTCCCTCAAAAATTATCGTCTTATCCACTAGGAGCGATTTAATGGCGTTTTCTTGGCAGTAATCCCTAATTAAGTCCCCATCTCCCCCTGTTAAAATTATCCTGCTCTCTGGATATAAATTTAACCATTCCTGACTGAATTTTTCTATTCCCGCTAAAATTGTATAAATTATCCCACTTCTTATCCCTTCTGCTGTTTCTTTTGCCCACATCTTCGGTAATCTTTCCGATAAGGACACCTCTGGTAAGGCTGCCGTCCGTTCCCTTAAACTGGCTAATTGCACCTTTAACCCGGGTAAAATGGCCCCCCCCACTAGCTTTTTATCCCCATCCACTCCCGTAAAAGTTAAAGCTGTTCCCGCATCGATGACTAAACAGGGAAATCCGTATTTTTTCCCCGCACCTAAGACAGCTAAAGCTCGATCGATGCCGAATGTCGGATATAAATCCAGTAAAGGAATATCTTTTAAAGTAATTATCCGTAAATTGTCATAATTTGCCCATAATTCTTTTTGGCTAGGAACCACAGAAGCGACGACCAATTCACAGTTACATTTATTTGTCAAGAGTTTAGGGAAAATTTGTTGCAAAAATTCATTACTTGGGGGTTCCCTCAGGTGGGGAGTATCGAGACAAGCTAACAGGGTTTGACCGCGAAAATACCCCCAATGTAGCCGAGAATTGCCGATCATCAACCCTATCCAGTCATTATCTTGCTCAGTCATTTAGTTAGTAAGAATTATGAATTGGGGTGTGGGGTGTGGGGGGAGAATTATGAATTATGAATTGGGGTGTGGGGTGTGGGGAGAATAAATAAAATAATCTCCTGTCTCCTGACTCCTGACCACTGACTCCTGACTCCTGATGGCTTCAAGATAGCCGATATTTGGCGGAATTATCTAGAAATCATGACAAAAGTTTTTTAATGGTTGCACAGGCAAGAGATAAGATAACCTATGTATAGAATTTAACAAAAAATCTGGTTAACGGACATTGATTAAGTCGATAGCGCAGTGTCAAACAAGTTCTTTTCCCGCTCAGGTATGGCAATTAGATCAAGGCTTAACCGTAATTCATCAGTATTTACCCGTGACTCCTGTGGTGGTAGTAGATGTGTGGGTGAAAGCAGGTGCGATCGCTGAACCCGACCCATGGTTAGGTATGGCCCATTTTCTTGAACACATGATCTTTAAGGGGACAAAAAAACTTCCCCCCGGACTCTTTGACTATTTAATCGAAAATTGTGGCGGCATGACCAACGCTGCCACCAGTCACGATTATGCACACTTCTATCTCACCACCAGTGTGGACCAAATTGAACATACCTTACCCCATCTGGCCGAAATTCTCCTCCATGCTGAAATTGACGATGAGGAATTCTATCGGGAAAAAGATGTAGTCTTAGAAGAATTACGGGCCTGTTATGATGATCCCGATTGGATTGCCTACCAAACCCTCTGCGGAAGCATCTATCAAAACCATCCCTACGGACGCTCTATTCTAGGCGATCAACCCCGTTTAGAGCAATTAACCCCCAATCAAATGCGCTGTTTCCATCGCACCTATTATCAACCAGAAAATATGTGTGTGGCGATTATCGGGGGAATTGAACCCCAACCAGCTTTAGAAATTATCCGGCAATCTTTTCGGGAATTTCCCGTCCCCTCGGAATCCCCCTCCCATCTAGTGGCTGCCGAACCCCCCCTGATCGAAATTCGTCGTTCCCAAGTATATTTACCCCACCTAGAACATTGTCGCCTCTTAATGGGATGGATGGGACCAGGATGCGATCGCCTAGAAGATGCCTTTGGATTAGACTTGCTTTCGGTAATTCTTGCCGGGGGACGCTGTTCGCGGTTAGTGCGACAGCTGCGGGAAGAAGCGCAAATCGTCCTCGATATTAACAGTAATTTTTCCCTGCAACGAGATTCCAGTCTCTTTACCATCGGCGCTTGGCTATCTAGCTCAGAAACTGAGACAATTGAAGGCATTATCTGTGAACATCTCCAATATCTGCACGATCATCCCGTCACCCCCGCAGAATTACACCGCACTCAACAGTTATTAGCTAACGATTATATTTTCTCCACAGAAACCCCGGGCCAATTAGCCGGACTCTATGGATATTATCAAACCCTGAGAGCTGCCGACCTAGCCACGATCTATCCCCAAGTTATCCAAAGTTTGCAACCGTCAGATCTCCAGCGTCTGGCTCGTCAGTATCTCTCCCCGGAGCGATATGCTATTACAATAATGCAACCCTGTGAATAAACGATGTCCGCTTCCCCCATTCACCGCTTAACCTTAGAAAATGGCATCACCCTTTTAGTGGTGGAAAATACGGCCGTGGAGTTAGTTGCAGGGAGGATTTTTCTCAAAAATGCGGGTACTCGTTGGGAAAAACCCGAAAAAGCGGGTTTATTTCGTCTTTTAGCTGTGCTGCTCACCAAAGGTACAGAAAAGTTATCTTCCCTAGAAATTGCTGATCGGGTTGAGTCCACGGGGGCCGGTTTAAGCGCCGACACAGGGACTGATTATTTTGTGGTTAGTTTAAAGACCGTTACCAAGGATTTTCTAGATATATTACGTCTAGCGGCGGAAATTATTCGTTTTCCCAGTTTTCCACTCCCAGAAATCGAATTAGAGAAAAATCTCACCCGTCAAAGTATTCGCTCTCAATTGGAACAGCCTTTTAATGTAGCTTTTAATCAATTACGCGCCGCTATGTACCCAGATCATCCCTATGGTATGTCTTTATTGGGTACGGAGGCAACGGTTTCGCAATTACAACGGGATGACCTTCTCGCCTATCATAGTCGCTTTTTCCGTCCCGATAACTTGGTAATTAGTCTTTCTGGCCGTATTACCCTAGAGCAAGCAGTAAAAGCAGTGACGGAAATTTTTGGCAGTTGGTCAATTCCCGATCTTCCTTTATCTAGTTTACCCCCCGCCGCTTTTGATTTTCAGCCCACCTGTTTAACTACCGTCCAAGCTAGTCAACAGGCGATCGTTATGTTAGGATACCCCGGCTCTTCTGTGCAAGAGGATGATTATGCCGTTTTAAAATTATTGAGTACCTATCTGGGGAATGGGTTATCTAGTCGTTTATTCGTGGAATTGCGAGAAAAACGGGGATTAGCCTACGATGTTTCCGCTTTTTATCCCACCCGTCTCGATTCTTCCCAATTTGTCATTTATATGGGAACTGCACCCCAAAACACAGCCATGGCCCTGTCGGGATTGCGTCAGGAAGCAGAAAGGTTATATAAAGTAACTTTGAGTGAGGAGGAGTTACAGTCAGCTAAAAATAAGTTATTGGGTCAATATGCTCTCGGTAAACAAACTAACGGCGAAATCGCTCAATTATACGGTTGGTATGAAAGCTTAGGTTTGGGGATTGAATTTGATCGCACTTTCCTGGATTCTATTAATCAGATTACTGCCGAACAAGCGCGATCGGTAGCCAGTAAATATTTTCAAAATCCCTACATTTCCCTAGTCGGACCAGAAAATGCGATCAACGAAATTCTCTAGTAAGAGCAAAAAGCGGCAATGAGAAACTATTGCCGCTGCTATTTTTGATTAACTCCCCGGGTGGGATTCGAACCTACGACCAATCGGTTAACAGCCGACCGCTCTACCACTGAGCTACCGAGGAAAGCTACTCACAATTAATAATTATAATCATAAGTCCCTCAATAATGCAAGTGCTTTCTGGATTTTTTCTCAAAAAATTTCCGGTGCCGGTAGCGGTGGGCGGAGAATCCACTATTGTGGAGATAAGGACACCATTAAGTCTAGTCTATGCTTGCCCATCACCGCCGTCCCGTTTCCTTCTGTCTGCTCTCGACAGATCTACCCATCCTCTCCACTTTAGACACTTCCGCTACCCTCTACCAAAAGGATCGCCACCGGTTTCATCTTCTCCTCAATCAACCCCCAGTCGCTCTCGCAGAAATAGAGACACTTAAACCCGAAAATAATCAAAATAAGTTAATTTGGCTGGAAATTTCGGCCAATCGGGTAATTATGACCATGCAGGGCCAGGGAAAATTCGCCTATCGTCATTTTTGGGAGCAAGGGGTTTTTGGTGTCAGTCGCTACTGGTTAAATGCCGAAAGTCCTCAACCGGGTTACGCTTTTCGCCTCCGCAACTATACCCGTAGTCTCCAATTAGAGGGGAATAATTTCCCCGAATATTTGCGTCTAGAGTACGAATTATGGTCAGATAACCTGATTTTAGGTCATTATGTCCTTCATTTGCAGGTACACCAATAAATAGGGATGGCTGAATAGAGCTAAAAACCTTGTGGGATAAAACTTTTGGACTTTTTGTCCTCAAAAAGTGCCAGCCGGTGGCAAAATTTAGGCACTTTTTCCCCGAAAATTAGTTAATTGTGGGGTGGATTGAAGACTTAGTGCTACACTTCCCGAAAAGTCTATTTTATTTGAGCTTGTTGTTAGGAATCCACTTAAAAGACGTTGTTTAATCTGGCTAATAAGCTCTTGGGTATGATATGGGGAAAAGTTCCAGCAATTGCGCTAAAATGGGGTAGTATGCCGCAAGTTTCCACCTATCGTTACCATCAGGACTGTTAGACAGAAAGTTTCTGTATAATATGTAGCAGATCGCTATCGCTGTAGGGTGCGTTCCCTAATGCAAGTCCTGCTACAAAGCGCTCGCTTTTTGGGAACGCACCATGCACATTGATGGCAGCTGTGAAGTTAGAAGCATGAAAACCAACCCCCGATCATGTTACGCTACCGCTAACCCGTCCTACAAATAATTGTGCCTCCCTACTTATCAAAAAAATGTTTGATATTATGCTTGAAATTTCTAAAACCTCTCTTCAAGTATTAGGCAGTGAAATATTTAATTAGATAACCAAAAGTAAATAACTAAAAACAAAATATTTATTAAATCAAAAAAGGTTGAAAATGGTAAGAAATGCAACAAATAAATTATTGCAAAATGCTAAAAAATTAAAAAGTGACGAGTTTTATACACAACTTTCAGATATAGAAAGTGAGTTGCAACATTATAAAAGTCATTTTGAAAATAAAGTAGTTTATTGCAATTGCGATGACCCCCGAATTAGTAACTTTTTTAAGTATTTTGCTGCAAACTTCAAAAAGTTAGGTCTAAAAAAAATCATAACATCTTGTTATCGAGAACAAGTCAGAGATTTATTTAATACAGAAGAATATGAAAAGGGTTTTTTCTTTGAATATACAGGTACAGAGAGAGAAAAAAATAAACCTATTTCCACTGACATTGTTTACTTTAATGGGGATGGAGATTTTCGTAGTCCTGAAAGTATTGAACTATTAAAAAAGTCTGATATTGTTGTTACTAATCCGCCATTTTCATTATTCAGAGAATATGTAGCTCAATTAGTTAAATACGATAAAAAGTTTTTGATAATTGGCAATATTAATGCAATAACCTATAAAGAAATTTTCAAACTAATTAAAGAAAACAAAGCCTGGTTAGGAATAAATCTTGGTAGAGGAATTTCTGGTTTCATTGTTCCCGAACAATATGAACTTTATGGAACAGAGGCTCGTATTGACAATTCTGGAAATAGGATAGTTTCTCCAAATAATTGTTTATGGTTAACAAACTTAGACACATCAAAGCGGCAGGAAGATATAGCTCTCACAAAAAGATATTTTGGCAATGAAGCTGAATATCCCAAATATGACAATTATGATGGAATTAATGTCAATAAAACCCAAGATATTCCCTTAGACTTCAAGGGGGTTATGGGTGTACCAATAACATTTTTACATAAATTCAATCCCGACCAATTTGAAATAATTAAATTCAGGAAAGGGAATGATGATAAAGATTTATCAGTAAATGGGAAATGTCCTTATTTTAGAATACTAATCAAGAATAAACGAATACAAACAGAATATATTGATTTAACTGACAAAGAAAAACAATGTATAACTCAGTTCTAGGGTGCGTTCCCTAATGCAAGTCCTGCTACTCCAGCGATCGCTTTTGGGGAACGCACCATGCACATTGATTGCAGCTGTCAGTGCGATGCCGAAGAACGTAGTGCGATCGCCGTTATCTTCTTGATTAAACTTTAAAACTGCCATTGCTTGGGATAGGAACGTCACTAGCGATCGCTCTTTGGGGATAAGGAGTGCGATTGCTGATCTTGTCGTTTAGGTCGAGGTAACAAAACCCAACAAGCTTTGTTATAATATTTTTGTCATAAAGCAAGACTTATAAAAATAGATTTATGCCAGAAATTACTCAATTTTATGGAATTATCATTAAAATCTTTTTTGCCGATCATCCACCTCCCCATTTTCATGCGATTTATGGAGAATATAACGCCCTATTTAATCTGGAAACCTTAGAAATCATTGAAGGAGACTTACCTAATAGAGCCACAAAAATGGTTGTAGAATGGGCAACAATCTATCAATCAGAATTATTGAAAATGTGGAACACTCAAGAATTTAATAAATTACCACCTTTGAAATAAAACAATGCTTTACCCCAAAATAACATCAGCCGAAATCATTGAAAATTATACTCTATTGGTGCATTTTTCTAATCATCAATCTAGAAAATATAACTGTGAAAATCTACTAGAAAAAACGATGTTTTCTTCCCTTAAAAACTATGCTTTCTTTAAAAACTTTCAACTTGATCCATCAGGTAGCGGAATCATTTGGAATGATGAAGTTGATATAAGCGAGTATGAAATTTGGATCAATGGAATTGAACTATGATTGCCGATTTTGTAGTGCGATCGCTGTTATCTTGTTGATTAAACTTTAAAATTGTCATTGCTTGGGATAGGAATGCAGGGGGCGATCATTTTTGGAATGAGCAATTTTTTGGGCATGGCGATCGCTTTTCTTGTCATCAGTTCTAACTCATGCTGATTTTGATATAATAGCCATAATTGTTTGACGTCTTAAGAGAAAAAATCATGATTAGAGCGATTAAACAGAAAGGAATTGTTGGCAGAGAAGGAAAAATAGAGCTTTATTCTGCGGAACTAGAAGAAGGAACAGCTGTGGATATCATTATTTTAGTATCTGATCCTGAACCCGATACAACCGAATATCTTCTTTCAACAGAAGCCAATCAGCGTGAATTATCCGAAGCTATTGACAGAATAGAAAAGAAAGAAAACTTAGTGACAATTACTGTAAAAGAATGGCGTGAAAAATATAGTATTTGATCCAAAAGCTTTTAAACAATTCAATGAATGGGCTATAGAAGACAAAAAACTCTATAAAAAAATCGTTGATTTAATTGACGACATATTGCGCCATCCTTTCTCTGGAATCGGTAAACCCGAACCCTTAAAACATCAACTCAAGGGTTATTGGTCAAGACGCATTAATGATGAACATCGCTTAGTTTATAAAATTACAGAAACAGAAATTATTATTATCAGTTGTAAATTTCATTATGACTAGGTTCAATGTAATCGCTGTCATCTTGTGGATTAAACTTTAAAATTGCCATTGCTTGGGATAGGAACGCAAATGGCGATCGCTTTTTGGGCTGCAGCAGGAGCGATCGCATCTCTCTTAGGGTAGAACGCTGATGGCAATAGTCAACAGCCTACCGGGAAAAGCTAGATTTTGTCACAAAATTTAGTATTACTTAGTGCTGTGTATAGAGAAGTTGCGAATTGTTAACCCTAGCTTTGCTAGGAACGCAAAATATGATATTGTGACACCAAGTCCGTAAAAAACGGCAAGGTTTTCAGTTTTTTAAAACATCAGGTCGCTACATTCTACAGCTATTTTCCCTCAAAAAAACCGATTTTCTAGGCATTTCTATGACTTATCTTGTTGAAAATCCTTCTACAACCTTTTATTCCTATACCGACACGGGGGTTGATCCCCTGAAAACCGCTCACGGAGTTTATATCACGGTTCACGGACATTTTTACCAACCACCGCGAGAAAATCCCTATCTAGACAGAATTGAACGGCAACCGAGCGCCCATCCCTTCCATAATTGGAATGAACGCATCCATCACGAGTGTTATCGTGCCAATGCTTTTGCGCGCATTTACAATGACCGGGGGGAAGTGCTCAAAATAGTTAATAACTACGAATATCTCAGCTTTAACATCGGGGCCACCCTCATGTCATGGATGCAATCCCATGATCCCGAAGTTTATCAACGCATCCTGGCAGCGGATCAAAAAAGTTGTCAACGCTTAAACGGTCATGGTAACGCCATCGCCCAGGTCTATAATCATATCATTCTGCCCCTAGCCAACAAACAGGACAAATACACCCAAATTCGCTGGGGAAAAGCCGATTTTCAGCACCGTTTCGGCCGTGATCCCGAGGGAATGTGGTTAGCAGAAACAGCCATTGATTTAGCCACAGTGACAGCTTTAATCGATGAGGGGATTAAATTCACCATTTTAGCCCCTTCCCAGGCCCTGCGCTGTCGTCCTTTCCCTAGCGACCATGATCCCCATCCCCAATGGCACGCGGTGGCCGGAGGTCAAATCGATCCCACCCGTCCCTATCGCTGTTACATCCCCGATGGTCGTTATCTGGATATTTTCTTCTACGATGGTCCAATTTCTCGCGATATGGGCTTTAATGATGTCCTAGCCAGTAGTGATTTTCTCGTCGGTCGTCTGGGACAAGCAATTAAAGGGGATCATCGTCCCTCCCAGTTAATCAGCGTCGCTACCGATGGGGAAACCTTCGGCCACCACAAACAGGGGACAGAGAAGTGTCTTAGCTATGCTTTTACGGAATCTTTCCCTAAAAACGGCTGGACAGTCACTAATTTCGCCCATTATCTCAGTATTTGCCCCCCCACTTGGGAAGTGGAATTAAAACCCGTGACCGCGTGGAGTTGCGTCCATGGCGTAAATCGTTGGCAGGATGACTGTGGTTGCGGGGGAGGGGGAAATTACCAGCAAAAATGGCGTAAACCCCTGCGGGAGTCCCTAAATTGGCTCAGGGATGAGTTGATTAAGGTCTATGAGATTCAGGGACAGGAATTTTTCCGGGATCCTTGGCAGACAAGGGATGACTACATTGCAGTTATTTTAGATCGATCCCCAGACGCGATCGAACATTTCCTCGCCCTGCATCAAAGTCGTACCCTGAGTAAAAGCGAGAAAATCGACGCTTTGCGTTTATTAGAAATGCAAAGACAAGCTTTATTGATGTTTACCAGTTGTGGCTGGTTTTTTGAGGAAATTTCTCGACCTGAAGGTACGCAAATTTTGAGGTATGCTGGCCGGGCCCTGGAATTAGCTGGAGAAGTGGCCGGAATTCAATTAGAAATGAATTTCCTCAGTCGTCTAGCTTTCGCCCCCAGTAACGTTAAGTTATATCAAGATGGGGCTGATGTCTATCGACAATTGGTCACTTCTGCGCGGGTGGATTTGGAACGGGTGGCGGCCCATTACGCCATTAGTTCCCTATTTACCAATTATCCCAGTCATCATCGGATTTATTGTTACAATACCCGTCAATTAGATTATCAAAAACAAGCGATCGGGTCTTTAACTTTAGCAGTGGGACAGGTGGAATTAACCTCGGAAATTACCCAAGAAAGTGAACATTTTGTCTTTGCTGTTCTACATTTAGGAGGTTGGGATTTTTACTGCTGCATTCAACCGTTTAACAGTCGGTTAATCTATACCAATCTTAAGGATCATCTCTTTGAATCTTTACAACAGGCCAGTGTTTCGACCATGATCGTAGAAATGGGGCGCGGATTGGGAGAAAACTTTTTTGCTTTACCCCATCTTTTTGCCGATGAAAGACACCGAATCATGCAGAAGGTGACAGCCGAAACTAAAAAACGTCTCGATCAATTATACACCCAAGTTTATCGGGATAATTACGGCATTTTAGCGGCTTTCCAACGGGATGAGCTGCCCGTACCTCCAGAGTTACAGGTAGCGGCAGATATTGCCATTTCTCATCGTTGTTTACAGGTGATTACTGCCCTAGAAAAAGATTTTGAGCAGCGGCAAGCGACGGAGAATAATCTCGATCAATTATTTGCTATTGCTAAGGAAGCCAATCATTTACACTGTCAATTAAACATCCCTGAAGCGCGTCAAATCTTAGAAAGTCTGCTCTGGCAATCTCTTGGGAAATTATTACACGATGGCGATCCTTTAACGGCGGAGGAGGATACTCGCTTAATCACCCGTTTAATTGAAGTTAGTCAACAATTAAAGCTAGGATTATCCCTCGATCGCTCTCAGGAATTATACTATTATTATTTCCATGATCGTCTAGTTCCTAATTCTTTGCGGTCTAATTCAATAGATGCTGCCTGTCCCTGGCCGATGACTCAATTAAAGTGGTTATTACTATTAGGACAGGTGTTAAAAGTTGATGTGAGTATTTGGTTGTAAAATCAGTAACAGGGTGGGCAATGCTCACCCTTTGATGATTAAGTAGGTTAGGTGATGATTGCCCTAGAACTCAGGTTAACCCAGAGACTAAACCCTTAGATTTATAATGGATCATAAGTCTCTCATCGAAGGTTTACATGACTATCACGCCGATTTATACCGCCTCAGCCAGCACAGCAAGCCAGTATCCCGATGCTTTTGGGCGTTTTGGACGCTACGGGGGCAAATACGTCCCAGAAACCCTGATGCCAGCCTTAAGTGAACTAGAAACGGCCTATAATCAGTATAAAGACGACCCCGATTTTCAAGAAGAATTAAATCAACTGCTCAAGGATTACGTCGGCAGACCTAGTCCCTTATATTTTGCCGAACGTCTCACCGCCCATTATGCCAAAGCTGACGGTACTGGGGCGCAAATTTACCTAAAACGGGAAGATTTAAACCATACCGGGGCCCACAAGATTAATAACGCCCTTGGTCAGGTTTTATTAGCCAAACGCATGGGTAAAAAGCGAATTATCGCCGAAACCGGGGCAGGACAGCACGGCGTGGCCACCGCTACGGTTTGCGCTCGTTTTGGTCTAGAATGCGTGATTTATATGGGAATTCACGACATGGAACGCCAAGAACTCAATGTTTTCCGCATGAGACTGCTTGGCGCAACGGTGCAACCCGTGGCCGCCGGGACGGGAACCCTGAAAGATGCCACCTCGGAAGCGATTCGCGACTGGGTAACAAATGTGGAAACTACTCACTACATCCTTGGTTCTGTGGCCGGTCCCCATCCCTATCCGATGATGGTGCGCGATTTTCATGCGATTATTGGTCAAGAAACTCGTCAGCAAAGTCTGGAAAAATGGGGCGGTTTACCGGATATTCTCCTCGCTTGTGTGGGGGGTGGTTCTAATGCTATGGGTTTATTTCATGAGTTTGTTAAAGAAGCTGCCGTGCGTTTAATTGGTGTTGAAGCCGCAGGGGAAAGTATCGCCTCTGGAAAACACGCCGCCACCCTTACCCAAGGTCAACCGGGGGTTCTACATGGGGCAATGAGTTATTTATTACAAGATAGCGAAGGTCAAGTTATCGAGGCTCACTCCATTAGTGCCGGTTTAGATTATCCCGGAGTCGGGCCAGAACATAGCTTTTTAAAAGATAGTGGTCGCGCCGAATATTACAGTGTCACCGACAAGGAAGCACTAGAAGCTTTTCAAAGAGTTTCCCGTTTAGAAGGGATTATTCCGGCCCTAGAAACTGCCCATGCTTTAGCCTATTTAGAAACTCTTTGCCCACAAGTAAGTGGTAGTCCTCGCATTGTTATTAATTTCTCTGGACGGGGTGATAAAGATGTGCAATCGGTGGCTAAATATTTATCGATGAATGGTTAACAGTGAGCAGTTATCAGTTAACAGTTATCAGAGGGACAGCTATTGTGCATCTAAATTTTATATTCATTTTGACCTATTCTCTGTTCTAGACTAGCTTAATATGAAAAGTTCGGCTCTTCGTTACTTGTTATGGTTCGATAGGGGGGCATAAATTGACTAAATCCTTCTCTGGCAAGAGACTTAATTGATGAGTTCGCTCTAGATAAAAAACAATTGACAAAAATCGCCAAATGCCTTTCTACATAAGGGTTCCATCCCTTATAACCCCAGTCCATTGCATAACACAAACCGAAGAACCAAAAGTTCTTTTAAGAAGGGTTATCAGTTAGGAATTTTGATGCTTGTATCGACAAGTTTAATGGCCTGTAGTGCCTTAAACTATAGCTCTTTTACGGAACTTGTACCATCTTTCTCTCCCTCTCCTTCTCCCTCTCCTTTAGATGCGGCAACTTTACTTGTTTTAGAGAATAAAATTTATCAACAGGTCAATCGCTATCGTCAATCTCGCAATTTATCTCCCCTACTGTTAAATCGGACAATTTCGCAACAAGCAAGATTACATAGCCAACGTATGGCCGCGGGTTTAGTTCCTTTTAGTCATCAAAATTTTGACAAAAGAGTGCAAACTATTGGCTTTTCGGTTCCCTATGAAGCGGTGGGGGAAAATCTGGCAGTTAATCAAGGTTATGATGACCCAGTAATGATTGCTGTGGATGGTTGGATTAAAAGTCAAGGTCATCGGGAAAATATGGAGGGAGATTTTGATAGTACTGGGATTGGAGTAGCGACGGATAATCAAGGAAAATTGTACTTTACTCAAATATTTTTAAAACGTCAATCCGCTCCCGTTTCTACTAATCCCCTTAGCTACGATTCTATCGGGAATCAATCTTTTTTTATTACCCTCGAAGAAAACACTAATTATCAAGTTAATCGCTACCGAATTTCTCAAAATTTACCGCCCCTACGTCTCGATGCTCGTATTAGTCATGAAGCTCGCTTATTTAGTCAAAAAATGGCCAATAAACAGGTTCCTTTTAGTCATGATGGTTTTGAGGGAAGAGTCAAGGCAGTACAAAGGAAGATTCCTTTAGAAAAAATGGGCGAAAACTTGGCTTTTATGAAGGGATATCCTGACCCCGTTGCTGTTGCCGTCAAGGGTTGGATTAATAGTCCTGGTCATCAAAAAAATATGGTTGGTGATTATAATCTTACCGGTATCGGTATCGCTAAAAATAATGCTGGTGAATATTATTTTACACAACTTTTTGTTAAAAAGCGTTGACAAAATGGTCATGATGATATTTAAATTTAATTATCAGTTTTTAACATCAGTTATCAGTTATCAGTTAAGTAGTCGGACATAAATTCTGTGGTCTATCTTAAGAAATGTAAATTGCCGCAATTCTTACTGACGACCGACTCCTGACGACCGACTCCTTACCCCACAGTTAACTTTACTTTTGTCCAACTACTTATCAGGGAAATAAAGGCAGTCGTGCGATAGGCAAAAGCATGACAAATTTCCCTCCTATCTCCTATCTCCTATCTCCTATCTCCTATCTCCTATCTCCTATCTCCTATCTCCTATCTCCTATCTCCTATCTGCTAACTATATGAACTTAGACAATTTTCAAGTGTGCGATCGAGATTTAAGCGATGACCTATTATCCCGTTATCTAGGGGTTAATTCGATCGCTGTAGATACAGAAACGATGGGATTAATCCCAGGACGAGATCGACTGTGTTTAATTCAACTCTGTGATCCCAGTGGTTTTGTCACCGCTATTCGCATTTTTAGGGGGCAAACAGAGGCTCCTAATCTCAAAAAGGTCATGGAGGATGAGCGGATAGAAAAAGTCTTTCATTTCGCCCGTTTTGATGTGGCTCAATTGTCCCAAACTTTTGGCATTGCGACTCAACCGATTTTCTGTACCAAAATCGCCAGTAAACTGGCTCGGACTTATACTAGCAGTCACGGTTTAAAAAGTCTCGTGCAGGAATTAGAAGGCATAGAATTAGACAAAACCGCTCAAAGTTCTGATTGGGGAAATGCCGTTAATCTTACCCCAAAACAACTGAGTTATGCCGCCAACGATGTGCGCTATTTACTCTCAGTGCGAGATAAATTAATTGTGATGCTGCAAAGAGAAGAAAGATGGGAATTAGCCCAAAAATGCTTTAGTTGTATCCCCATCTTCACCGCTTTAGATTTACAGCAGTATAAAGATATATTTGAGCATTAGTCAGCAAAAGTTACGGTCTATATTTTGCCAATAATACCAAATCCGTTTTTAATAGTATGATTGACTCCCAATCGAACTTTAAAAACCCAGTTATGGATTGTTTCTCCCCCACTCCCTCACTTCTCACTCCCCACTTCTCACTCCCCCACTGATCACTGAAAATACTTCCTACTGCTAAAAGCTGCCAAGATTACAAAAAAGACCGCTATGATCGAAAATAGAAATCATCGTCATTGGTAGAGAATAGGTAAAAAATCTATGACATCTTATGCGGCCTCCTCTGCACGAGCCGAAATGAGCGAACTTCGGCGCCTAAAAACCCTGCTACCCCCAGAATTACAAAGCTGGGTAACGGTAGAAGGTTCCACAGAGATTAACCCCCCCCTGATCCGTTGTGAAGAAATTGGCAGAGATGAGGTAGAAATTCAGATAGATTTGGCAAAATGGGAAAATTTAGCCATCGATCAGCGTAATTTGCTCTTTTGGCATGAAGTGGCCAGGATTCAAAATGATAGTATTCCCCGGGAAGGCTGGGAAATGGCCGCCCTCGCTATTGGCTTAGGTGGTGCGGTGGGGGAATTATGGGTACAGGACGGTTTATTATTGCTCTTGGCCATGGGATTATGTGGGATTTCTGGTTATCGTCTCTGGCGCAAAAATAACGGTGATAAAATTCTCAAAGAAGCGATCGAAGCCGATGAAAAAGCGATCGCCTTGGCCACTCGTTTCGGTTATTCTCTTCCCAACGCCTACAAGAGCCTAGGCAGTGCCTTTAAAACCCTAATTGAACAAACACCTAACCGTCGTCTGCGTAAGCGTTATGAGACCCGTTTAGATGCCCTAAGGAAGAGTGCGGCGAAAGCGAAATCTCAAACCCAAGGCCGTCCGCCCCTAGGTGAGATTCGTTAGCCGATAATCACAGGTAATCTGTGACATTACCCATTGGTATTTGAGGAAAAGTGTAGTAAACATTTAAGTGGGTCATCAGGCCTTGTTCATCCATCAAATCATCTTTTTGTGTCGATGACTTCCCAAATCCCTGAAACGCGTTTTCTGATCATTCCGATGGAGTATCCCGTTTTGCGGATACCTGATCGCTTGACTGTCCTGGAAGCATTACAGTTCAAGGATATCTTTCACCATATCATCGCCCAAACACCCACTCCCGAAAAAGTCATTCTCGATCTCAATGCCACTCAATTTATGGATAGTAGTGGTGTGGGTGCTTTGGTGCATAATCTCAAAGCGGCCAGGGCAGAAAATATCGAGTTAGTGCTGGCTAACGTCCATCCCCCAGTGATGGGGGTTTTATCGATTACGGGACTAGATCAATTATTCACTTTTCAAACCCCCCCCCTAGCACCCCAAGAAAATGGCTTTACTGTCACTGAAAACCATCTACTGAAAACCCATCCCTCGATTCGTAGTTGGTTAAAGCGGGGTCTTGACCTTGTTGGTGGGATCGTGGGTTTATTAATCACGGGGGTTATTTTTGTCCCCATTGCTATCGCTATTAAGTTAGATAGTCCAGGTCCGATTTTTTTTAGTCAAACCCGCTGCGGTTGGTTGGGAAAGCAATTTAAGATTCTTAAGTTTCGTTCCATGTGTGTGGATGCAGAAGCACTCAGGGATAAAATCCCCAATCAAGCGCAGGGAGCTTTTTTTAAGAATAAAAATGATCCCCGGATTACCCGGGTAGGAAAATTTTTACGTCGCACCAGTTTAGACGAATTCCCCCAGTTTTGGAATGTGATCATTGGTGAAATGAGTCTTGTTGGCACTCGTCCTCCCACCCCCGATGAAGTGGAACGCTACGATGTTCCCCAATGGCAACGTTTAGATGTAAAACCCGGTATGACGGGAGAATGGCAGGTGAATGGTCGCTCTCAGGTGCATAATTTTGAAGAGGTAATTCAACTAGATTTGCGCTATCAAGAAAATTGGAGTTTAAGCTACGATCTACGACTAATTTTTAAAACAATTTTGATTCTCTTTCAAAAAAACAGTGGTGCCTTCTGAAGTCTTAATTTCCCCTTCTTTCCCCCTTCAATTCCATCTACAAGTCCGGACGGAATTGGCAGCTCTAATCCCAGTCCTACAATGGTTTGAATCCCACGGCCGCCCTTTTTTACCTGAGTCGTTGCTTTGGCAGTGTAAGGTGGCTTTAGCGGAAGGATTTACTAATACTGTCCGTTACGCTCACAAAAATTTACCCCCAACTACACCCATCGATCTAGAATTAACTTTTTCGTCCCATTCTCTAGAAATAAAAATATGGGATCACGGTCAACCTTTTGATCTACAAGCAAAACTTAATTCTCCACAACAAGATCCCGTCGCACCTTTGGAAATGGAAAGCGATCGAGGATTACTTTTGATGCGTTCTCTTACTGATACTTTACAATATATCCGCACTGGCGAAGGGAGAAACTGTTTAATTCTCCAGAAAAGTTTTTAAGTCAATTTATCCCCTGCTAGAAACTACGTCAATGGTGCAGGTTTCCAGACGAGAAAAAAGAATTATCCCACCCCCCACACCCCACACAAGGGTGGGGAGATGTCCAGAGGGTGCTTTGAGAGAGAAAGTAATTTGATCGTAGTATAACCACTTGTTATTAACTCGCCAACCGACTTTTGTTCCAAAAGCGTTCCATTTTTGTTGATCATAATTGCCGCTTCCTCCCAAACTTTCATAGATTCTTTTCTGAACAGATATACCGAATTTTCCCTGACTATATTTTAACCAGAGTTGATTGATAGTGGCTAAATCTTCACAGGGAAAGTTATCTATGTCTTCTATCTTAAGATATTTTTCTTTAGTTCGATCGGCAACTTTTAAGAAGAGATTAGCCGTTTCTTGATCTGCCTCTTGCCATTTTTCTTGCGCTAAGAAATCCCGTAGGTTAGTGTAATCAATTTCCTTGGCACTTTTGAGGTTAATTTCCTCCCTGGTGGCGGCTGGAAAAACTGGCAAAACCGTTTCTTGAATTGTGTCCTGTGATCGGGGTTTTGGCGGAATCACTACGGCTAATTTTACCGCTAACTCTTGCAGGACTTCCCCAGCTGATTGATAACGTTTTTTGGTGCCAAATTCAATTAATTTATCTAAAATTTCGCCTAATTCAACACTAACAGGATTATTAATCAGGTGCTGTCTCCATACCCATTCATGTTCACTCACATCGAATAATTCAAAGGGAGATATTCCCGTTAATAAATAGATACAAGTGACTCCCAAACTATATAAATCACTGCTATTAATTGCTTTGCCATTGCCTTGTTCTGGAGCGATATATCCCGCCGAACCGATCACTGTTCCTGTTAGAGAAAGATTAGCAATGGTGATAAATTTAGAGGCACCGAAATCCACTAAAATTATTTTATTATCGCTGGGTCTCCTAATTATATTAGCTGGTTTAATATCTCGATGAATGACTCTTTTGGCATGGATAAAATCAAGAATTGGCAAAATTTCTAATAAAAGATGTTTGATCTTTTCTTCATTGAAAACTCCCTCGCTTTCTAATTCTTGTTCTAGATTTTGTCCTTCAATATATTCTTGAACAAGATATTGTCGCCCATCATTGCCGGTAAAATAGGCATAGAGCGAGGGAATTTGTGGGTGTTGACCGAGATTATCTAAACTAATGGCTTCTTCTCTAAATAATTCCGCAGCTTTCTTGAGGGCATTACTATCTTGAGCGCTAGGAAAAAATTGTTTAATCACACAATAAGGTTGAGAAGGTTTATCCTCATCAATTGCTTGAAAAGTTTTACCGAAACCTCCTTGACCAATTAATTTTATAGCACGATAACGATCTTTGAGTAATAATTGAAAGCGACATTTTTGACAGAATTTATCCGTAGGATCATTGTTATATAGACAATCGGGATTAAGACATAAACTCATTGTTAGTTCAAACAGGGATAGAGAAGATGTTTCAGTGAGCAGTAAACCGACAACTGATAACTGATAACTGATAACTGATAGCTAAATCGAGGTTTCTTCCTCTAGCCAAATTTCTGGCTGTTGATTTAATAAAAGCTGGGCTGCCTCTAACATATCATCAACAATATCCCGCAAATCTTTCTTATTATCGATATAAGCTTTTAACGCCTCCATTGGATCTAATTGATTACCCACCCCTAATTCCGGTAAACGGGGACGGGTTAATTGACTAATTAATTCCGCCCGAATACTATAACTATGGGCAGTTTTTAACGCTTCGTCAAGCTGATTTGTGTTAATTAGTTCTAATTGTTCACTGCGAATTTTATAAACTAAGCGGATAACTGCTTCCTGAATATCGTATTTTTTGATAGCTTTCAACAATTCCTTTTGGGGGTTTTCTGCCTCGGAAACATCCACTTCGATGGAACGGAAAGGACGCACGGGTAAAGGACAAAATTCCCATTTAACCTCTCCTTTAGCCACTTCTATTAAAACATAGCCTTTATCTTCTTTTTCCTCGCTAAAATCCACTCGATCGATGCTCCCCGGATAGACAATGGGCGGATCATTGCTAGGATTAAGATTTTGATGTTTGTGAACATGACCGAGGGCAACATACTCGAATTGTGGACGATTTAGTAGCGATAAAGGCACGGTAAAACCTTTACCAACCGCTAAAAGTCTTTCTGCTCCTAGACTAGCTCGATCAGCCATTAAATGGGCTAATAAAACTGTTGGTACACTTGTATCTAATTGGCGAATTTCTCCTTCTAACACTGGTTCCAAACGGTTAATTAATAATTCATTTACCCCACTCAAGGATAAACCCTCGGTTTCGGGACGGGTTAAGAGAGTGGCGCGGGTTAACCAGGGTAAAGTAATTACTTGGATATCGCCGTTGCGGGTGGTGATGTGATGGGTGGTCAAGCGATCGCCAACAATAAAACCCGGCACCGCTAGGGTACGATAGATGGAGAGACTGACACCGCCACTACCATGAGAATGTTGATCGTGATTACCCACTAATAACACTGTCGGGATATTAGCATCGGCAAGACGACGGAATTGACTGGCAAAAGCTTCGTGAACAAAAGGAGGAGGAGTGGCATCGGGAAAGGCATCTCCCCCAAAAAGCACTAGATCCACAGGGGTGGCAATAGCCCGATCGATACAGAGGCTCAAACTGCCCATAAAATCCTCTAAACGCGTGTTTAATCCCGTTTTTGGATTTAAACGTCCATGGGAAAAACCGCTCCCCATGTGAATATCCGATAAGTGCAGTATTTTAATCATAGTAAAGGAAAAACAGGCGCAATTAAGTACACCTGTTCGGGATTATTTTCCTAATTTTTTATCGCTATCTTGACGACGGCGATCGCGCCATTCTGTAGTCGTCAGGTAGAGAATGCCACCACTGACGATAACGAGGAGAATTAAGGCGACAAGAAAGAGAGTGTTGAGAATCAAAGATGTTTCCATGGTATCTATAGATTACCTAGAAACCGTTACGACCCCAAACCACCATGGCGATCGACCAAGTGAACAGGGCGAGAATGCTAACCCAACCAAGTGTCAAAATATCCATAATTGCCTTTGTTAAACGAAATACTTAGAAGATAACTACTCAATTTTTGACACTCTCCGCCCTAAAAGTGCGGAGATTCTTGGGCTGAATCTTGCCGCTACTAGCAAAGCTAATTTTGGTCTTACAGTTTCATGTCTAGTCCGACTACACCTACAAGGTAAGCACTCTTAAAGACTACTCCCCAAGCGTAAATTTCTGTGTGTCCCACAGTATTTAATTGTTTTTCGCTCTTACCATGTGGACTTAGGATGAAAGCTTTTGTACCAGTGATGGTTAGAGATTTAGGGATTACGAAGTGTCGCTTGTTTCCTGCGTTCCCAAAGTCAACGACTCAATTTGATGCTAACATAAAGTCGCCCTCAAGGGCGAGGTTTTCAACCCAAATTTTCGATAATACTTCATCAGTGACTCCGTTTTAGAGAGGCGATCGTGCAAATTACGCTCAAGGAAAGAATCGAATCCATACAGGTGGGGAGTATCTCGGCGCTGGCTTTCCTTGTTCCCTATCTGCTATTTTTAATTGTTGATCGACTATTGTTAGGGGAATCGCTCACACTAATTGGCGCTTTTGTCAAGATATCCGGGGCGATAATTAGCGGATTTCTCTTCGGTGTCACCTATCGTTATGTCGTCCGTAACGACGATAATCCCCATCTCAAAGATGGTACAGTGGCAGCTTTTGCCCTCGTCCGCGGCCTAGTTCCCCTACAATTATCCACAGACTTGATCGCTGACAGTGGGCAATTAAGTCTCTTTCTGGGAGAGAGCTTTATCTGTTTTTTATCCTCTCGTCTGCTCTTAGAGTTGACTAAGCTGCGTCAATAATCGATCATCTTTTTGCCTATCGGGAGTCAGGAGTCAGGAGATAGGAGTCAGGAGTCAGGAGTCAGGAGATAGGAGATAGGAGTCAGGAGATAGGAGTCAGGAGTCAGGAGTCAGGAGTCAGGAGATAGGAGATTATTTTATTTATTCTCCCCACACCCCACACC
>NZ_JADEVX010000179.1:0-8524 GCF_015207925.1 Microcystis sp. LEGE 00066
TAAAAATTTTGTTAGAATTTCATCCAGATTTATGAGTTGAAATCGATTTTTCATGGACAAAGTTCTTAAAACCTGTCTATCTCCAGCGTTGGATGATAATTATCTGTCAAAAAATAATGCTTCTACAAAAGTTCTCTATTTAAATAAGAGAATTTTATCTGAATTTTTTTCAAAATGAGAATTGCTGCTTATCTGATATCAGCCAGGTGCTGACACCGACCAGTATAAAACAGCCCGATGATCATTCCTTGCCTCCGAGTCATTTCCGGGCTAAATCTACTATAAAATTTATGGTTAAAACCTAGATAAATTGATGACTACTCGTTTACGACGTGCGGTTCAAGACCGAGAATTTTTGATTACAGCCGAGATTACTCCCCCGAAAGGTGGTAATGCCAGTCATATGCTAGAAATGGCCCTCTGGCTAAAAAATCGCGTTCATGCGGCTAATATTACCGATGGCAGTCGCGCTGTAGTGCGAATGTCCTCTCTGGCTGCCTCCGCTATTCTCTATCAACATGACATCGAACCCATCTGTCAAATGGCCTGTCGCGATCGCAATGTAATCGGATTACAAGCAGATCTAATGGGCGCTCATGCCTTAGGATTGAGAAATATACTAGCTTTAACCGGAGATCCGGTCAAAGCAGGAGATCACCCCCAAGCTAGGGCAGTTTTTGACCTAGAATCGGTACGTTTGTTAAAATTAATCGATAAATTAAATAAGGGTTTTGACTTTAACGATAAATCTTTACCGGATGGACCCCTAGAACTTTTTGCTGGGGCTGCTGTTGATGTGCAGTCAAAAAGTTGGTCCGGTCTTCAAAGCCGTTTTGAGCGTAAAATCGAAGCAGGAGCGCAGTTTTTTCAAAGTCAATTAGTTACGGATTTCGAGTGCCTTGATAAGTTCATGCAGCAGGTGGCCTCCCTCGCCGATAAACCGATTCTAGCGGGAATTTTTCTGTTAAAATCGGCTAAAAATGCCGTATTTTTAAATAAAAATGTGCCGGGGGTACAAATTCCCGATCATATCATTCAAAGACTCGCTGATGCACCTCATCCCCTTGAAGAAGGTATCAAAATCGCCGCCGAACAAATAAAATTAGCCCAGCAGTTATGTCAAGGTGTCCACATCATGGCGATTAAACGAGAGGATTTAGTCCCGAAAATTCTCGATCTGGCTGGTATCCCACCAATACATAACTGAGATGAAAAGTCAATAGTTTTTATAAAAAATTAACTTTCATTTTGACTAGCGGTCTTTTGACAAGAATTCTACCCCTAACCTAGGATGGGAAGGCTCAAAGCATCTTCGGGGTTAAACATGGATTCCAATCTAGGTCAAGAAAAAGAGAATAGTTGTGGTAATTCCGGACGAAAATGGTTGTCGATCGGTATTGCCCCCACTGGTATAATTTCTATTGGCATTGTTCCCATGGGCGTTATTTCCATCGGTATTGTTCCTATGGGAGTAGTTTCCATTGGCACCGTGGCCATGGGGACAATTGCGGCCGGTTTTGTGTCTATGGGACTTTTCAGTATTGGTAGCGTTGGGATGGGATTAAATAACGGTCATTTTTCCAATCTTAATTCTCCCCCTGCTGAATCTCCCCATAAACATCATCAGCATTAAAATCAAGATTTGACCAGCAATCATGAATTATTCCATCCGTGCTGCCGTTTCTACCGATGTCAAGGCTATTTTTGACTTAATTATCGCCTTAGCGGCCTATCAAGAACTCAGCCATTTAATGACAGGAAATAGTCAAGCTTTAGGGGAGCATTTATTCGGAGAAAAACCCTACATCGAAGCATTGGTGGTGGAAGTAGAGGGTAAAATAGTCGGTTTTGCCCTATTTTTTACTAACTATTCCACCTTTATAACTAAACCGGGGATTTACCTAGAAGATATCTTCGTTTTACCCGATTATCGCAGTCAAGGTATCGGGAAAGCTTTACTAATGGCTGTGGCCAAAATTGCCGTCGCTAGGGATGCAGGACTTTTAGAATGGACTGTCTTAGAGTGGAATCAACTGGCGATCGATTTTTATGGAAAAATGGGGGCTAAGGTCTTCCAAGAGTGGCAAATTTGTCGCCTCACCGGGACAGCTTTAACCCAATTGGGTAATAGCGATAAATAAGTCAGTCCCGATGCAACAAGTTACACCGTCAAGCATGAAAATATTCTGATCCTAAATCCGGTTATTAAAAACTGATTATTTATTCCCCCTTTTGCAGGAGTTTCTTTCCTGATATGTGGCCTAGACTCAACGGATGGCCGTATTACTTCAGATCTGATTACTCAATCCAAGCTTTTGGGGGGTAGAACCCCCAAACCCCCCGCGCATTAGTTTTTCGGTGGGATGCTTACACGCAGCCGCTGACGCATCTGTAATAATTTGAGAGTCACTTCACTCGCAGGAGTGCCTCTCCTGATATGTAGCCTATACTCAACGGATGGCCGTATGATTGAGGAATTTGCCTTATTTCAGCTTCTATTTTCAAGTCAGGAGATAGTAGTCAGGAGATAGGAGATAGGAGACTTTTTTATTTATTCTCCCCACACCCTACACCCCATACCCTCTTTCAAGTCAGATCCTTTGTTGAGCCTAGAACTTTGTGATCGATCGAGACTCCTTGCTATACTATACCTCTGACACTGGCTTTCCTCATTGGTGCAGAATGCAACCCACAGACTCGAATAAATTTACCGAACAAGCTTGGGATTCGATTGTTAAATCGCAAGAAATTGCGCGACGCTTTAAAAATCAGACCTTAGAGGTGGAACACGTTATTATTGCCCTCCTAGAGCAGAATAACGGTCTAGCCACCCGGATTTTACAAAAAGCTAATATAGAAATTCCCCGACTGCAACAACAGCTAGAAGTCTTCACCAACCGACAGCCGAAAGTGGCCATCGTCGATCAATTATACCTAGGTCGTGGTCTCGATCTGCTGCTCGATCGAGCGGAAGCATCCCGGGAAAGTTGGCAAGATAAATTTATCTCCGTCGAACATCTTCTCGTCGGTTTTGCCGAAGATGAAAGGGTGGGCCGGAAATGTTTACGCACTTTCAATCTTGACCCCCAAGATTTAGAATTAGCTATCAAAGCTATTCGCGGTACTCAAAAGGTTACTGAACCCAATCAAGAGGAAAAATACGAAGCTTTAGATAAATATGGCCGGGATTTAACAGCAGCGGCCAAAGAAGGCAAATTAGACCCGGTTATCGGTCGTGATGAAGAAATTCGACGGGTGGTACAAGTCCTCTCGCGACGGTCAAAAAATAACCCAGTTTTAATCGGTGAACCGGGAGTAGGAAAAACCGCTATTGCGGAAGGATTGGCCCAAAGGATTGTTAACGGAGATGTTCCCGAATCTTTGAAAAATCGTCAGTTAATTTCCCTTGATATGGGAAGTTTAATCGCTGGGGCAAAATATCGAGGCGAATTCGAGGAAAGATTGCGGTCAGTTATGAAAGAAGTTACCCAATCAGAAGGGCGAATTATTCTCTTTATTGATGAACTGCATACCGTTGTCGGTGCGGGTTCTAGGGAAGGGGGATCGATGGATGCAGGCAACCTATTAAAACCTATGTTAGCTCGGGGAGAATTGCGCTGTATTGGGGCGACAACTTTGGATGAATATCGCAATCATATTGAAAAAGATCCCCCTTTAGAAAGACGTTTTCAACAGGTTTATATTAAGGAACCTTCCGTGGAGGATACTATCTCGATTCTCCGGGGTTTAAAAGAACGTTATGAGGTGCATCATGGGGTGACAATTACCGATTCGGCCCTAGTGGCAGCAGCTACCTTATCCCATCGTTATATTAGCGATCGTTTTTTACCGGATAAAGCGATCGATTTAGTCGATGAAGCGGCGGCAAAATTAGAGGTAGAAAGTACCACTAAACCCGCCGATTTGGAAATGATAGATCGTCGCTTAATGCAGTTACGGATGGAAAAATTCTCCTTAGAAAAAGAGGAGAAAAAAGATCGAGCTTTTCAAGAGCGTTTAGAAAGAATTATCGAAGAAATTGAGGAATTAGAAAGTAAACAAAAGCCTCTCGCTGACCAATGGCAAACGGAGAAACATATCGCCGAGGAAATTAAATTATTACGAGAGGAAGAAGAACAATTGCGCCTACAGGTGGAACAGGCGGAACGAGCTTATGATCTCAATAAAGCGGCCCAATTAAAGTATGGCAAACTAGAGATTTTACAGGGGGAATTAGAAGTAAAAGAAAAAGAGCTAGAAACGATTCAAGCGGCAGGTTCTACCCTGTTAAGACAACAGGTAACTGATGCCGATATTGCCGAAATAGTCGCCCGTTGGACGGGAATTCCAGTCAATCGTTTAATGGAATCGGAACGACAAAAATTATTAGAATTGGAGTCTCATTTACAGAAAAAAGTTGTCGGACAAAATGAAGCGGTCACGGCGGTAGCGGCTGCGATTCGACGCGCACGCGCGGGAATGAAAGATCCCTCCCGTCCGATTGGTTCATTTCTATTTATGGGACCCACAGGAGTGGGTAAAACCGAGTTAGCGCGGGCCTTGGCGGGGTTACTGTTCGACTCCGAAGAAGCCATGGTTCGCATCGATATGTCGGAATACATGGAAAAACACGCGGTTTCGCGGTTAATCGGCGCTCCTCCGGGTTATGTGGGTTACGAGGAAGGGGGACAACTATCGGAAGCGGTGCGTCGTCGTCCCTATTCTGTGGTTTTATTGGATGAAGTGGAGAAGGCCCATCGGGATGTTTTTAACATTTTATTACAAGTGCTTGACGATGGGCGCATTACCGACTCTCAGGGGCGAGTGGTGGATTTTCGGAATACGATTATCGTCATGACCAGTAATATTGGCAGTGACCATATTTTAAATGTTTCCGAAGATGCCGATTATGAGGAGATGCGGAAACGGGTTTTAACAGCTTTGCGGAGTCATTTTCGTCCCGAATTTTTGAATCGTATCGACGATTTAATTATTTTCCATACCCTGAAAAAAGAAGAATTGCGTTATATTGTTCGTCTGCAATTACAGCGTCTGGAAAGATTATTAGGAGAACAAAAAATCAATCTAGAATTAACTACGGCCGCAGAAAATCATATTGTTACTGTTGGTTACGATCCCACCTACGGTGCGCGACCTTTAAAACGTGCTATCCAACGGGAGTTAGAGAATCCTTTAGCCACAAAAATTCTCGAACAAGCTTTTATGGAAGGGGATACGGTGGTAATTGATTGTCTAGATGAGGTGTTAAGTTTTAGTAAAAAGGAGCTAGAAAAGGAAGGGCAAACATTAGAATTAGCTGTGGTTAACCTCAGTTCAGATTAAAACCAGATAGGGGATATATTCCCCCTCTGAGTTTACCGTAAAAGCCAAAAATGTCCGAAAAGAATCCTATTTTTTCCCTTGGGCGGTTAGTCTAGTAACATCCCGCCAGAGGAAAAATTTCCTCAAGTTTTTTTATTCCTCAACTTACCACATACATATATACTAATACTAAATTCGGTTATTAAAAACTGATTATTTATTCCCCCTTTTGCCTCTTGCCTCTCCTGATATCTAGCCTATCCTGTAAATATCAGGATCGTCGTCGAAGATATAGTTTTAAAGTTAATCTGTTGGCGGCTATTTAAGTAGGTAGGCGTTAAAAATTATCAAATGCCCCCCTTATCAAAGGGGATCCCCCCGCCTATCGGCACCACCCTTATCAAGCTGTCCTTTAGTCACATCTTTCTTAACATTTCAAACCTTTGTGGCACAAGGCTTTCAAGACTCGGTTAACAATTTGTAATATTCCTTGTTGACACCCTTACAAAACAAAGAAAAAACTGAAATCAAGTCAGGATAAGGGTTGGAGTGCTTACTGCAAAAATTGTTAAGAAAGATCCCTATAAGGGATAGCCTTATCAAGGGGGGCAGGGGGGATCGAACCTAAAATCCATTTTTAATTTAATTATAACCAGCTATTTATAACTATGAGTTAGGGATAGGTGTAGCAGCTTATTAAAAGTTGCCAAACATTAATCCAGTGAAGGAGAATTGTAATTAGTCAGGAGAATTTATTCTCAATTATAAAAATTGAGAGAGTTTGTGCTGCTTAAATAAAGAGGTTTTGACAACCAAATTCAAGCATATCTAAAGAGTTTTGAGTTAAAAGTTAAACTTCTGGTTTTCATTCAGAACAAATATATTAATTAACTATTTTTTTGGGAAAATTAGTTAACCGAATCCTATAACATATAATTAATTTGCAAGAATTCTAATGTGCTGCACTGGATGGCAATTCTGCTGCGCTCCATTGCAGCTGTTAAGCTTTGTTGTTAGATCGACAGCTTAACACGGGTTACTTGTACTATATGCTAAAATCTGAACGCTACGATCTAACTTATTTATCTTCTGTCAGAGGAGGAGAGTTAGAATAGAGAGAAAATTCTTCAAAACGAGACTTGGTATATGGTTAAGCCAATTAAAGGTTTGCTGCTATGAAATTCCGTCAATTGATGCGGGCAACAGAAAATAAATACAATCGGCTGCTGGCAAATCTGCTCTCGCTCTACATTATTTACCCGTTTTTAGTATATCTACCCCTGGGAGATTGGCTGATTTTCTTTTTCTTCTCCCTCTCTCTGATCATCGCCGTCTATCAGATCGATCGCAGTAAATTGGCTTTAAGATATAATATCGGTCTGTTTTTGATTGCCCTCCTCCTGCGAGCATTCAGCACGATTATCCCTATTTATAGCGATTTCAACCGTTGGTTCGAGCTATCTAGTACATTAATTTCTCTAGCTTTTGTTAGTTTATGTGTGTACTCGATTTTACTAGAATTAATTCTCGCCGAACAGGTAACATCAGATATCATCAAAGGGGGAATTTGTGTCTATTTTCTCTTGGGATTTTTCTGGGCATCCGCTTATAATATCGTCCAGATTTTCGACCCCGATTCCTTTAGCTCCGCCGCTAAAACCGTCAACCAGGCGGATCTACTTCATTTCAGCTTTACTACCCTGGCTACGGTTGGCTACGGTGATATAGTTCCTACCAGTAAAATCGCTAGAGTTCTAGCCAATTTAGAAGGAATGACTGGAGTTCTCTATCCCGCCGTTTTTATCGCTCGTTTAGTCAGTTTACACAATGGTCGTTAACCAAAACAATCCATCGCCCTGGGGGAATATTAGATGATTATGCGTCGCTTTATCCCGATTCTTTCTTTGCTTTTGCCTTGGGTCACTGCTGCGGCAGTCTTGGCGGAAATCCCCACTCTGGCCCAGGAAATCCGCCCAAAAACGGCGGAACAAGTGATCGAGCAACTCTGTGCTAATTTAACCAAACAGCGAGCGTTCACCGTCAATATGGATGTCACCTATGACGATGTACTCGACTCTGGGGCGAAAGTTCAGTACAGTGCCTATCAAAACATCTGGGTAGAGAAACCCAATCGCCTGCGCTCGGACTACACTGGGGATGAACGAGTTACCCGCTTTTTTTACGATGGTAAAACCTTCACCCTTGCGGATATGGAACGGGATCTATACGTTACAAAACCGGCACCGAATACTCTAGATGAAGCCTTAGACCAAGTAGAACAAAAGTACGGGATCAGCATTCCCATGTCAAATCTGGCAGCGAACGATCCCTGTGCAGAGCTAATGGCCGATGTCAAGCAAATTATTTTTATCGGCAACGACATGGTCAACCGCGAACCGATGTATCACCTGCTGCTGATCGGTAGCGATCGCGATTATCAAATCTGGGTCACGCAGGATGCCACCCCCCTAATGAGGAAAGCGATTATTACCTATAAAACTCTACCCGGTTCACCCCAGTACACGGCAATATTATCCGATTGGAATTTTAAGCCTAGTACACCCGCCGATACTTTCACTTTCCAACCGGGATCAGAATCGATCCCTATCGAACTTCTACCCCCTAGGGATAATCAATCCCAGCCATAAAAAAATCAAGGAGTCCGGGCCATGAAAAGATCTTTATGTCAAAACTTATGTGTTCTTGCCGCCCTCCTTTTGGGTACAAGTTTACTGGTAACGGATTATGTGGACGCTCGTGGTGGCCGTGGCGGTGGTCGTGGCGGTGGTGGTGGTAGTCGTGGCGGTGGTGGAGCTTCCCCACGGGTTAGCCGCAGTAGTGATCTGCAAAACCGGGGGAATTTTAGTAATCGTTCCCAACCCTCTAGAGATTTTTCTGGAAGACAGGGGGAAAGACAAACTAATCAACAAACTCGTCAAGGGGAACGCACCGAAAGACAGGGGGAAAGACAAACTAATCAACAAACTCGTCAAGGGGAACGCAGCGAAAGACAGGGGGAAAGACAAACTAATCAACAAACTCGTCAAGGGGAACGCAGCGAAAGACAGGGGGAACGGCAGCAGCAGGTTAGCGATCGCCAACAGAACCGTCAGAACTTTATTGACGATAATCGCAACGGTTACTGGCGTGGTGGCGGTTGGTACGGTGGCGGTTATTACGTCCCCCCGGGTTGGGGTTGGGT
>NZ_JADEVX010000180.1:0-8478 GCF_015207925.1 Microcystis sp. LEGE 00066
ATTCAATTCGATTACTAATTCACTACCTAAAATTTGAGGATGTTCCAGTTCCTTATTCAAATAACAGAAGTTATTTTCCTCTGAATGCTCGCCATTTTGCCTAATCATACCTTAATTCAGCAACGCCGTTATTTTGACCGACACCAAAGTTCCAGCCATAAACGTCATCGGTATAGCCATTTCCGTCGTCATCAATGCCATTACCGGCAATTTCCCCTGTATTGCGCCAAATATTATTGCTCAGGTCTTGGTGGGAAATGTCCACACCAGAATCAATTACAGCCACTGTAACACCTTGTCCTGTATAACCTCTTGCCCAAGCTTCGGGGGCGTTAACCATATCATTACCCCAGTTATTACCTCCCAAGTTAGGAACATTGGCAAAAGTGGGTTGATTAATTGCTTGAGCAACGGCAGCGGCAGCGTTAACTAAACCGTAACCATAGGTGGAGTTAAATCCAGTTCCACCACCGCCACTGGTAGCCGAAACAGCGAGATTATAGTTGGTATTGCCAGTATAGGGATAGACACGAATGTAGTAGGTGCCTGCACTCAACTGACGGGTAATGCTCTCAGAAGCCGTACCACCGTTAGTAGAGGAGGCAATGACAGAACCGCTACTATTTAACAGTTGCACGTCCGCGTCGGCGGTCATTCCGGTGAGACCAAGATTAAAGTTACCAGAATTAGCGAGGGAAAAACGATAGTAATCGTTGGTGTCGGTGCTTCCTACCCAATCGGTGTAACTGGTGGTGCTGGAACCGACGGTAATCGCTCTGGCAGTGGCGAGGGTATTGCCGGCTAGGTCAACAGGAGCGGCCGAAACAGCGAGATTATAGTTGGTATTGCCAGTATAGGGATAGACACGAATGTAGTAGGTGCCTGCACTCAACTGACGGGTAATGCTCTCAGAAGCCGTACCACCGTTAGTAGAGGAGGCAATGACAGAACCGCTACTATTTAACAGTTGCACGTCCGCGTCGGCGGTCATTCCGGTGAGACCAAGATTAAAGTTACCAGAATTAGCGAGGGAAAAACGATAGTAATCGTTGGTGTCGGTGCTTCCTACCCAATCGGTGTAACTGGTGGTGCTGGAACCGACGGTAATCGCTCTGGCAGTGGCGAGGGTATTGCCGGCTAGGTCAACAGGAGCGGCCGAAACAGCGAGATTATAGTTGGTATTGCCAGTATAGGGATAGACACGAATGTAGTAGGTGCCTGCACTCAACTGACGGGTAATGCTCTCAGAAGCCGTACCACCGTTAGTAGAGGAGGCAATGACAGAACCGCTACTATTTAACAGTTGCACGTCCGCGTCGGCGGTCATTCCGGTGAGACCAAGATTAAAGTTACCAGAATTAGCGAGGGAAAAACGATAGTAATCGTTGGTGTCGGTGCTTCCTACCCAATCGGTGTAACTGGTGGTGCTGGAACCGACGGTAATCGCTCTGGCAGTGGCGAGGGTATTGCCGGCTAGGTCAACAGAACTGAAAAGACCCGCAGAACTACTTTGACCTGTTAAAAAATCACCGCCGTTAGGCCAAGAGGAAAGGGATTCGGATGATTGCCAGCGATTTTTCAGTTCTAGCTGGTATTCTTCCAGAGAATTGCTTAAAAAGTCAGAATCCAGTCCCTGGAGACTTTTGCGGACAAAAGGGGTAATCAAGTCGGAGCGTCCCAAACCTGATCCCACGCCAAGGGTTGGTAACTGGAAGATATCATCTAAAACATTGCTGTCTGATAGGTTGAAACTTTGGTCAAGCATCTTTTTTATCCTTGAGTAAAGACTTTTAAGTAGGGAGGCAAAATTATTGGTAGGATGGGTTGGCGGTAGCGTAACATGAGCAGGAGTTGGGTTTCATTCTTCAACCGTTCGGCAAAAGCTCACGGCCGAAGTCCAACCTACGTTCATCCTATACTTAATTCCACCCACCCACTTACTCTATTCCATCATTAGTTGGAACCGAAATTCCGCACATTTTTATATATTTTTATATATTTTTACATCACCTTGATGAAAATCAATAATTGTAGCTATAATTTTTCCTGCCAATGGGTTGTAAGCAATGTATTAGTAATAATTATCAAATTATCAATTGAATGTTAAGAAATGCGGAATGTGGGTTGTAACCTATTTCCTGTAGCAAAAGTAGCAGGTAGCAAGTTATTGACACAAATCGCAAAGTATTTGTAACTAAATTTTTACGAAATAGATGTTGATGTCGCTTCCCTCCTGCGGGACGGCAAGAAAGGAGTGAGAAAATATATATAAATGTACTACCAGAGGTAGCATTAGCCCAAAATTCTGCGATCAATGCTTTAAAAAGGGAAAATGAGCTAAATTTCCCCCACAAGTAACCTCTATTAATCCCCACCCACTAGATAGGTATAACGTCGCAAACTGCGTTCATAATCCTGTAGTAGTAATTGGGATTCTTCCACAGTCATGCGATTTTCCTGCAAAGCTTGTTCACAACGAAGACGAATTCTTTCTAACAGGTCTTCCGCAGAATACTGCACATAACTTAATACTTCCGTGATCGTATCTCCTTTGACTAGATACTCGATATCGTACCCCTTGGGACTCATCTGAATATGTACCACGTTAGTATCGCCAAAAAGATTATGTAAATTGCCCATAATCTCTTGATAAGCACCCACCAAAAACATTCCTAGATAATAGGGTTCTGGAGAATGTTTCCCGTTTTTGTACTCCAACGGATGCAATTCTAAAACTGATTTTATGTCCCCGCGCAAATCGATAAACTGGGCAATTTTTCCATCACTATCACAGGTTAAATCGGCGAGAATTCCTCTTTGAGTCGGTTCTCGATCGAGACGATGGATCGGCATAATTGGAAATAGTTGATCGATCGCCCAACTATCGGGAACTGATTGAAAAACCGAGAGATTGGCATAATAAATTGAGGCCATAATTTGCTCTAAGTCTTCCAAGTCATCGGGAACATAATCCTCTTGTCGGGCCACTTGCAGAATTTTGTGACAACAAGCCCAGTACAATTGTTCGGCTCTAGCTCGTTCTTTGAGACTGAGATAACCGAAATTAAACAGACTAATCGCCTCCTCTTTGAACTGTCCCGCATCGTGATAAGCTTCCTGATAATTGCGCTCATCGATACCCGTGTAGGTTTCCCAGAGATTACGGAGGATCAGATGTTCTTTCCCATTGCAGGGATCGGGGGGATTTTGGGGAACCTCGCTACTTCCCAAGATATCAAAGACTAACACCGATTGATGAGAAGCGATCGCCCGGCCACTTTCACTGATGAGAATTGGGGGTGAAATCTGGGCATCTTCACAAGCTTCCTTGACCTCGGCCACGATATCATTAGCATAATTCTGCATATTGTAGTTTTTTGAGGCGTAGAAGTTAGTTTTTGAGCCATCGTAATCGACCCCCAAACCACCTCCCACATCAAGATAGGTCATATTTGCCCCTAATTTCGCTAGTTCCACATAGATCTGACTAGCTTCGCGAATGGCATCCTTAATAACGCTAATAGCGGAGATTTGCGACCCGATATGATAGTGCAGCAGTTGCAGACAATCTAACATCCCCGCTTGTTCTAATTCCGTCACCACCGTCAAGATTTCCGGAACAGTTAAACCGAATTTTGCCCGGTCTCCCGTGGAACATCCCCAACGGCCCACCCCTTTTGTCCCCAGTTTCGCGCGCACTCCCAAATGTGGGGCAATTCCTAACTGACGACTGACGCGCAGGGTTAAATATAATTCTTCCAATTGTTCGATGACAATCAAAGGCCGATGACCGAGACGAGTGGTCAATAGGGCAGTTTCCAGGTATTCTTTGTCCTTATAGCCGTTACAAATTAGCAAGGGTTGTGTTTTGTCATTTTTGCCGCTTAAGGCTGGTTCTAGGGTAGCTAAAGCAATCATTAGCTCAGGTTTTGAACCAGCCTCCAACCCAAATTGATAGGGTTTGCCAAAACGCACTAAAGACTCGACGATGTGACGGTGTTGATTGCACTTGATCGGATAGACACCGCGATAGACATTGGGATAATTATAACGGGCGATCGCTCGGCTAAAACAGGCATTCAGGCGCTCGATCCGATCCTCAAGGATGTCACTAAACCGAATTAGTAAGGGTAAACCGATATTTCGCCGCTTAATCGCCGAAACTAACTCGTATAAGTCCAAAGAACCGCCCCTTTCTCCCTGGGGCGAAACGGTAATATTTCCTGCGGCATTGATCGAGAAATAGGGTTCTCCCCAGCCTTGGATGCGATAGAGATTTTCGCTATCTTCGATCGACCAATGTTTAACGGGGGCAACTTTTTCGAGGTTGTTACCGTCAGAAGGGGTCAGATCGAGTGGAGATAATTGCTTTTCTTGTTTCTTAAGTTGAGTTTTACCCGCCATTGTCTATCGATCGCTCCGTGTGAGACTCCGATCTTCTATCTTAAGTCAGACTTCCTGTCTGCGACCAAGATTCCGATCGTGATAGAATTTACTCTCTAGGCTCGATCTCTAGGAATAGTCATCTATATAAATTCAAGGCTATGCAGTTATTAGACTCAAAAGGACGTTTATTCGGTAAATTTAGCTTGCTTGATATCGGAGCGGCCTTAGTAATTTTATTGACAATTATCGGTATTTTTGTTGTACCGGGGACAAGTGGTAAAAGTACGATCGCTCAAGTTACCAAAGAACCCATAGAAGTGGATGTTATTGTCCGGGGTTTAAGTGTTCTCAATCCCAATGCTTTGATCAATCAATTCAATACCGAGAAGAAAACTAATATTGTTATTCGTAATCAACCGGCTGGTCAAGTGGACATAAAAAATGTTAAACCTTTATCCAGAAATGTCTTAGTTCCGCAGCCGGATGGTAGTGTAAAAGTCCTACCCGATCCCCGCACGGAAAACTATTCTCAAGATATGATTATGACTCTCAGTGGTCAAGCGGAAGTTACCGATACTGGTGCGGTTGTGGGCGGTCAAAAGGTGAAAATTGGCACTTTAATCGAGTTAGAAGGAGATAATTATAATTTCAACACCAGTGTTATCGATGTCCGTTTACCAAAAAGGTCTTAATCAGTGAGCAGTGAGCAGTGAGCAGTGACCAGTAACCAGTAATCAGTGACCAGTAATCAGTGAAAAGACAGTAGGAAACTTCTATTTAACACTGCTCACTTGAAAACTCAAATCTGATAACTGATAACTTACCCACTGATAACTGATAACTGATAAGAGGATTAACTGCTATTTATACACCGCCTTTAGCTCGTTTGATCGAGCAGTTACAAAAATTACCCGGAGTCGGACCAAAAAGCGCCCAACGTCTGGCCCTGTATATTCTCAAACGACCAGAACAAGATGCGATCGAATTGGCCCAGGCGATCGTAGCAGCGAAAAAACAAGTAGGATTATGTCAGGTTTGTTTCCATCTTTCGGCCGAACCGATTTGTGAAATTTGCCGCAATCCTAACCGGGAAACGGGGACTATCTGTGTGGTAGCTGACTCCAGAGATGTGATTGCTTTGGAGAAAACTAGGGAATATTCGGGCAAATATCACGTTTTGGGCGGTGTTATCTCACCTATGGATGGCATTGGACCGGATCAATTAAATATACAGTCTTTAGTCACCAGAGTCAGCCAGAAAAAAATTCAGGAAGTTATCTTAGCTATCAGTCCCAGTGTCGAAGGGGAAACCACGACTTTGTATATCGGGGGTTTACTGAAACCCTTCACTAAAGTTACCCGTATCGCTTTTGGGTTGCCCATGGGCGGCGATCTGGAATACGCTGATGAAGTAACTTTAGCGAGAGCTTTAGAAGGTCGTCGGGAATTGTAGAGCAGGGTGTGAGGTTTTGATCAGTTGACTTTTTGGCGAATAATCGAGTATTTGTATCCGAAGATACAGTTTTATACTTCGTCTTATGCTTAGTTGCAGAATTTGTAGCTGCAGAAATCTTTGGGGGGGGGATCACGAGCAACTGCACGGGAGCGAGAGAGAGCGCTGTTAAATGCTTTAAAGGCTGTTCTAGAATCGCCATTTCGCCGAAACAGTCGCCGTTTCCCCAGATTTCCCAGGACAATTATTCGGCCCGACTACTCAAAGGGTTATTGAGATTGCCAGTGCCTGGACGTTTAACACTATGGGATTGTAACAGCGAGATCGCCTGTTGATACTGGGGATCATCCTTAGTTCCCAGCAAAGAAGGATCATCGCGGAAGCGCAGCTGTTGTTCTTGGGTTAACTCGATCTGCACATCGGGTTTAATGCCTTTTTTGTAGATATTTTCGCCGTTGGGGGGATAATAACGAGCAATTGTCACCGCTAAACCGGAACCATCGGAGAGGGTGTGTACCGATTGGACGGTACTCTTGCCATAAGTCGATGTACCTACTAAAGTCGCCCGGCCATTTTCTTTTAGCGCTCCAGCGAGGATTTCGCTGGCACTCGCTGAACCTTTATTAACCAAGACTACTAGGGGTAAATCGGTAATAGCGGTGTTATTGGCGATAAATTGACGATCTCCGCCCCGTCGATCGATGGTGCTAACGATTTTGCCCTGTTTCATCCACATACGAGCGATATCGACACTAGCAAATAGTAACCCGCCGGGGTTGCCCCGCAGATCGAGAACATAGCCGGATACCTGTTGTTGACTTAATTCCTCGATCGCCTCTTTCATTTGTTCGGCTGCGTGGGAACTAAATTCATCCAGTTTAATATAACCAACTTTCACCCCACCTTCCTGTTTAAGGGTATAGCTAACGGAGGGGATTTCGATATCTACCCGGGTCAAAGTCACTTCAAATACCCCTTGATCGGGACGGGCAAGCTGTAAACTAACGCTAGTACCCACTTCTCCCTGTAGTGCCTCCATTGCCTGTTCTAGGGTCATTAAAGCGGTGGGTTTGCCATTAATTCTAATCAGGCGATCACCGCTTTTCACTCCCGCTTCCTTGGCGGGGGATTTTTTCACCGTATCGACAACGACCAGATCGCTAGTGCGTTTATCGAGAGCTAAACGTACCCCAATTCCCGATAATTCCCCGGAAGTTTGACTAGTGAGGACAGAAAATTCCCTAGGAGTTAAAAAACGGGTATAACTATCACCCAATTCCTTTAAAGCTTCACGGATTGCCGTGTAAGCTTGTTGGGGATTAGTATAATTTCTGCTTAACAATTCTTGACGTTTTTTTTGCCAATCAATTTGATGAAAACCACGATCTACAAATTCATTATTAACAATTTGCCAAACCTGGTCGATGACTGCTTTCGGGTTATCTTCTAAGGGTTTTTCCCCTTTGGCTGCGGGGGTAAGGACCATCAGGGAACTAACTGCTAGGGTAGCGATCGCACCTCCAGATAGGAGTTTCTGCACGGAAACGAACGAGGGACGCGACTGGTTCATAAAGACAAAGCCAAAATAAGATTGACGTTTCAATAAAGCCATTCAAAAAGCGGGAGCATTTTGCCTTCGAGGGAGGTGAGGAGCAGTGTTAACTACGACTTTCGTATAGATAAGGGAGTTCCTTGTCTGGCTCTAGTATCCACTATAATTCTAGTTCTATAAAATCGAGCAATATCTGGCGATGAATTTTTCCTAAAGGACGAGTCTGATTAATCTTCTGGGAATAGTATTCCCCTTGACGGATGGCAGCCGGAGGTAATAATGCTAAATCTTGCCCTTCCGTTTGCACTAATTTTTCTAATCCCAGGGTCAGGGGTACATGATAAAGATAACGAGAGAGATTATCGTCGTTATAAGAGCGAAAATAGCGTAAACTAGGGGCTTCGTAGTTAATTTCTTCTTGTAACTCTCGTTTTAACCCTATTTCTGGACTTTCACCCGCTTCCAAGTGACCACCAAATAAACCCCACACCCCCGGATAGAGAATCGTCGGGATGTCGTCGCGCAACTGCATCAAAAAACGACCGTCCTGTTCCAAAATCGCCAAAGCAACGAATATCATCAGTTATCAGTTATCAGTTATCAGTTATCAGTTATCAGTTTTTGGTATTTTCTTGGCAGTTTTTTAGAATAGCCCAAAGCATTTTACCAATTTCCTCTGCGTCATCATTGATACTTTGAAAGGCTCTTTCCTCTATGTAATTCGTGTCTTTCAATAGAGACAGCCAATACTTTGTTTCTAGACATTCCTTATAAGCTATTGACATTTTAGCTCGAAAATCAGCTTGAGAAATGGCTCCATTAGCCTCGGCAATGTTAGCCCCGATTGAAGTGCCACTCCTTAATAGCTGTTTTGACAAAATATATTCTTGTTTAGTCTCACACAAATATTTATAGCCTTTAACAATCCTAATGGCAAATTTATAAGCTTTGTCATAAACTTTACTCTCCATCTGTTTGCCCCGCTACTGATTACTGATTACTGATTACTGTTTTTCGCCCTGTTTATGGGGTAAAAAGAAAGCATCGAGGGGATCTGGGACGGGTTTAACCACTGCTGGGGGTTTGG
>NZ_JADEVX010000181.1:0-8367 GCF_015207925.1 Microcystis sp. LEGE 00066
GAAGTGGAGTGTGGGGTGTCGGAAGAATAAATAAAACTAATCTCCTGACTCCCATCTCCCATCTCCTATCTCCTATCTCCTATCTCCTATCTCCTATCTCCTGTCTCCTGTTCTGAGGATTTGGGATTAAAACTGGAAAAAGTGCATTAATTGGGAGATTTCCTGAGCGTCTAGGGATAAACGCCCTTTAAAATCCACAATATTCTTAAATAATCCCTGTTCTTCTCTATTTTTAATAATGGCAGCCGCCAAATTATCACTGATCAGGGGCAGGGTGGTTAACTGCTCGATCGAGGCGGTGTTAGGATTGATTTTAGGGGGTGCGAGGTGACTTTCCCGACTATAATAGGCAAATTCTAGAATCGGTTCCCAAGCTTTCAATCTAGCCACAGGAACACTCAAAGCAGCCGCTAGATCTTCAAGACAAAGCAATTCTACCCCCATACCCAGCAATTCCACCAACATCCGCGCTTGATGGATGGATATCCCCGGCAATCGCAGCCAATCATCCACACCCGCTTGACTGACATTAATTTTAATCCCCAATTGCGCCGCCATAGCGATCTCATCGAGGGAACGGAAGCGATAATAGGGATCATTGCTAATTTTGGCTTTTAAAGGGTTAAAAGTGCGCCCTAACCAGTTTTGCGGTGTCATTATAGTAATTGTCGCCGTTTTTCTTCAAATTCGTACTCAGAAATTAATCCTTCTTGCCGGAGGCGCTCTAATTCCCTTAAAGCTGCCCCGATCGCCTCTACTTGTTTAGGCTCTAAACTGGGGACAGTGGCAGCAGCGGTGGCAGTGGGAAAATAGTTAGCCAAAAATTGGTTATCTTGGATTAAATACCACACTGCATCGATCGCGCAAGCCACCCGGGGAATCGGAGTTTGCCAAAGGAGAAGATAAATAATTCCCCAGAGAGGTTGGCCAAGATAGAATTTATGAATACCGGCGATAGGAAAGGGTAAAGCGAGAATACTACCGATAAAAGCCATAAAAATCGCTAATTTACGGCTTTTGGGCTTACTTAATAATTTTTCCACCAGAAGCATGACACCTGTTCGAGATTGATTTTAGCCTGATCTGAACCTTCTATTGTGAACTACTCTCAAGATCGTTGAGAGCTTCCTATTTCACGGGGGATTGCCTCAAGACGGACTTACGCCCAGATTTTGGTCTTATATCCCCTCTATAGGCAGTATCGCTAGTTCCTAACGACAATATCCGTAAGCTTTCATCTCGAATATTTATTGCCGCATTTATGTCACGATCATGGGTTGTTTTGCAATGCTCACAAGTCCATATTCTAACATCAAGGGATAAACTACCCACTTGATTTAGACAGACATTACAAGTTTTAGAACTAGGGAAAAACCTATCAACTTCGATATAAGTTTTTCCTTCCCATTCTGCTTTGTATTTAAGCATTGTACAAAACATTCCCCAACTACAATCACTAATAGCCTTAGCTAAATTATGATTGCGTACCATGCCTTTAACATTGAGATTTTCTACCGCAATAACTTGGTTTTCGTTAACTATCTTACGGGATAGCTTGTGGAGAAAATCCTCACGACATCTTGAGATTTTAGAGTGAACTTTAGCTACTTTACGTCTAGCTTTTTGACGGTTGTTACTTCCCTTCTTTTTACGCGATAGCTTTTGTTGTTTCCTTTTTAGATTGCGTTGATGTTTAGCTAAATGTCTAGGATTATCATATTTACTGCCATTGCTGGTAATAGCAAAATGATTCAGTCCTAAATCAATTCCTATCGCTTTTCCATCTATCCCCCCGCCTTCGGCACCCCCCTTATCAAGGGGGGCAAGGGGGGATTGTCCGTCATCAACTAAAATAGAAGCGTAGTATTTACCGTCTGGGTTTTTTGAGATAGTAACGGTTTTAATTGTTCCTGCAAATTCCCGATGACGAACACAATAAACTAATCCAACTTTACCCGGTAATTTGAGGTAGTCACCTTCAAATTTGACATTAGCTGGATAGCTAATTGATTGTTTACCATGTTTGGATTTGAATCTTGGTAATCTAGCTCGTTTCTCAAAGAAATTTTGATAAGCTTGCGATAAGTTCAAAGCGACAACCTGTAAGCACTGGGAATAAGCATCTGTCAACCACTCATATTCTTTTTTGAGACTAGGCAATAGTCCCTGAATATAGTTTCGTGTCAGTCCTTTTCCTGTGGTTTTATAGGTTTCTTGGCATAAATTCAGGGAATAATTCCAAAACCAACGACAACAACCAAAGCTTTTTGCTAAGGCTATTTCTTGCTCGGTATTAGGCTTAAGTCTGAATTTGTACGCTTTGTACATAAGAGTTATCAGGAAACCATGACTATGATAACATAGTTTTTGAGAATTGTCTATATACAAAGTCAGCAGCAGTCCATAAAAGCGAGGGACTTTTGCTGACATTCAGTTAAAATACTCTTTGGTTCTAACATAGGGATAAGCAATGACTAGCAGAATCAAGGAAATCTTTCAGACAGGACAACCGGATCAATCCGTCACCGTGCAGGGTTGGGTGAGAACAAAACGAGAATTAAAAGAATTTACCTTCCTGGAAGTTAATGATGGCTCATCCCTGGCCAACTTACAAGTTATCCTCGAATCGACTTTACCCGATTATGAAAATGTACTAAAGACAATTAGTACAGGAACGGCGATCGCTGTTTCGGGAAATTTGGTTCCTTCCCCGGGTAAAGGGCAAAATATCGAGTTAAAAGCGGCCGAAATCACCCTTTATGGTGACTGTCCCCCAGAATATCCCCTACAAAAGAAACGTCATTCCTTTGAATTTCTGAGAACTATTGCCCATCTGCGAGCAAGAACCAACACCCTAGGAGCAGTAATGCGGGTTAGAAACGCTTGCGCTACCGCTATCCACAGTTTTTTCCAAGAAAAGGGCTTTATTTGGGTACATACTCCCATTATTACCGCTAACGACTGCGAAGGTGCGGGAGAATTATTTACTGTCACCAGTTTAGATTTAAAAAAAACCGCCAATTTTGCCGAGGATTTCTTCGGTAAACGGGCCTATTTAACCGTCAGTGGACAATTACAAGCGGAAGTAATGGCCATGGCTTTATCTAATGTTTACACTTTTGGCCCGACTTTTCGCGCCGAAAATTCTAATACTTCCCGTCATTTGGCCGAGTTTTGGATGGTGGAACCGGAAATGGCTTTTTGTGATCTGGAAGGAGATCAGGATTTAGCGGAGGCATTCCTCAAATATATCTTTAAATTCGTCCTAGAAAATTGTCCCGAAGATTTGCAGTTTTTTAACGAACGTATCGATAAAACGGTGTTAAGTACGGCCGAAAATATCGTTAATAGTGAGTTTGGCCGGATTACCTACAGCGAAGCGATCGAGTTATTAGAAAAAGCCGATCGTCAGTTCGAGTTTCCGGTAGAATGGGGCGTAGATTTACAGTCAGAACACGAACGTTATCTAGCGGAGGAACTATTTAAAAAACCCGTGATTGTCACCAATTATCCCAAGACAATCAAAGCTTTTTATATGCGTCTAGATGACAATAATAAAACCGTTTCCGCTATGGATATTTTAGCACCTAAGATCGGCGAAATTATCGGCGGTTCCCAACGGGAAGAACGATTAGATGTATTAATCCAAAGAATGCAGGAACAGGGAATGAATCCCGATGATTTGTGGTGGTATTTAGATCTGCGTCGCTACGGTTCCGTTCCCCACGCTGGTTTTGGTTTAGGATTCGAGCGTCTGGTACAATTCATGACGGGAATGACCAATATTCGCGATGTGATTCCTTTCCCCCGTACCCCTTTAAGTGCCGACTTTTAGAATGATGTCTAGGATCGACAGGAGAAAGGAGGAATGTAGATATTTATTAAATTGTAGCTTAGGCTACAGTCTTAGAGTAGAAAATGTGCATTGTTTCACTATCCTCCTTCTGTCTTGGGTTGGGCTATTGCTTGACCTGACTGCGAGAGAGCGCGATCGCACTGTATCTAAGTTAACTCATTTTGCTGAAAATTATGGCAGGAATCTTGACGCATTTGTTCAATAACTTCGGGATATTTTTCCAGATCTTCTAATGAGTTTAAAGGTGGATAAACTACTCGATCTTTTCTTTCATTTACCTTATCTACATAAGCATAAAAAGCCTCGTCATCCTCACGATGAGATAATACATAACTTTTTAATTCTTGAGAGGTCATAGTTTTAAAATTAGGTTTTTGATTCATTTTATTGGCTCTTCGTTACTTGTTATGGTTCGATAGGGGGGCATAAATCAACAAAATCTTTATCTGGTAAGGGATTTAATTGATTAGTTCGCTTTAGATAAAAAACAATTGATAAAAATCGCCCAATGTCTTTCTCTATAAGGGTTCCATCCCTTATAACTCCCGTCTATTGCATAAGACAAACCGAAGAACCATTTTATTCATTGTCCATTAGGTTTAATTTCAATCTCAATACCTTCACCAATTAACATGAAAATATTTTTAGTACGCTCATCCAATCTTATTAAGTTAATTGGTAAATAAAACCTTGTTGCCCAACAAGATAGGGTATAACATTGTAAGAGTTGTGCAAGTGTCGGAATATTTTTCCCTCCCAAAACCGAACGAATGACAGTAGTTATAACAAAATAGAGTTCCTGGTATTTGATCGCCGATGAATTTGCCTATCTGAAGGTCATCAATTAGAGGTTGTAGGTCAGTACGAATGCTCCGATAGCGTTTGGCGAGGGTGCGAAGTCGATCCTTGAATTGATCGGAGAAAAGGAGCTTAATAAAGGGAATTTCTTCAGTCATCTATGCCATCCCAGAGTTCAGAGATGGGATGTACTTTGTCTTCTTTAGCTTGCTGAAGAGAAATACAAAGACTGGTGAGGATCAGTTCTTTTGGTTCGTCGTCAGGGTCAGTGGGTGGAGTGAGGATATTACGCGATACTAGCAATTGGTAGAAATCATCGATGGCCATTCCCGTTAGTTCGGCTGCTTGTTCAAATTGAAGACGTTGCTGCTGATAAAGCATGATAGCGATTTCCGTGAGCATTTGAGCTTCAGTCATTTGTACTCTTTGCAGAAGTTCAGTGGGAAGGATGAGGCTCATAGAGGTTTAATTAAGTGGCAGTAACTTCATTGTATCGCCATGAAAAAGAAACCACAAAAGTGGGCTAAATTGCCTCTAAAAATACCATCAATGCCCCTTCAATCAATCTTGAGGGGGTTTATTTTTTTGCCCGTGTTTCCACATATTCTCGCAGGACGCGATTAATACTGGTCTGATATCCCTCCTCTTGTGTGGCCTGGGTTTTGAACCAGTCTATCAGGTCAGCATCAAGGCTTAGAGTGATCTGCTGTTTGAGCGGACGACAAAACACACCACGCCGCGCCCTGCTCCAATCTCCCGTAGCCTCTGGGATCAGATCTGTGCGGATAGGCTCTTGTGATGCGGCTAGAGCGTCAATTTCAGCCTGTATCTCTAGCGGTACTGGATTAGAATCTCCCTTCTTCATAAGCCCTCCTTTCATGGGCTGTTGCCCTGCGTGCGCTAATAATTCGTCCCGTTTCCTCTCCTGTCACTGAATTAGACTCCGGCCCAGTATGCACCACAAACACAGTCAGTTTACCGATCAGTCCGATCTATCGCCAGCGACAGGAAAAACGTTGGGTTGTGGCAGTGGCTCGGCGTTTAAATGGAGATGGCTTCTTGATTACTGCCTACCAAACCGATGGGATTAAAGAAGGGGAAATGCTATGGCTCAAGTAAAAGTTTTCTATGAACCGGAAACGGAATTACTCACTGTCTTCTGGCAGCAACCCAGAAAGGAGCAGATTTGTACTGAACTGGGGGATGGGGTGATTCTGATTAAGGATTCCACCAGTGGCGAGCCGATTGGCTTGGAAATTCTCTCCTATCGCCCTGGGGACAATCGCTTTGATGCGGTGAGCGTTGAACTGGGGCAGTTGAGTCCCGTCCGTTGATATTGGTCGTGATTCTGGTTGTCCTCTAACTTCCGAAATCATCTGGGCGTTGAGGATGGGTTTCATGGTGGATAGCTCGTCAGGGAGAGAAATGTAAAGATTTATAAATTGTAGCTTTTGATACAGTTGTGGGGGGTGTGTGCTGTGCTGTTATCCTCCTTCTGTCTTGGGTTGGGCTATCCCTTAACCCAAGCTACGAGGGGGAACGCACTACGTTCCTTGTCCCCTTTCTCCTGTAACAGTTCTTAATGGGTTTGTCTGAGTTTAGCCTGATTGATAATGATAGCGAGCTTGTAAAAAATAAACCTTATTTCCTGTGACTTTATAAACTAAACGATGCTCTAAATCGATCCGTCGTGACCAAGGGTCGGCAGCAATATACTTAAGAGGTTCGGGTTTACCCAATCCTGTAAACGGATCGCCATCCAAAATATCTGTCAATAAGTCTAAAATTTTATCGCCTTTTTTCGGTTCGTTCCGATACCACCAAGCTAAATCTGCTTTGAAATCAGGACTAAAAACGGGCAAATAACCATGAATAGAATTGTTTTGAGGTTTATCTGGCTTATTTTCTCTTTTAGGACTCAATTCCTAACTCCTCTTTCAATTCAGCTAATGTTTGAGGAGTTGCATCTTCTGTCTGGGTCCATGCTAAAGAGCGAAATAAGCGCTGGGCATTTTCTGGCGATCGCAATAAATAAACACACTCTAATAAACTGGAAAGCTCATCTTCAGCAATTAAGGCGACATTTTTCTGATTGCGACGCTTAATGACGATAATTTGCGATTCGTCACACACCTGATCTAAGAGACTCGCTAAATTCATTCTCGCCTGAGAGTAGGTGGTTTCTTTGCTTAACATGATTTTTAGGGGAGACTTGTACAACCTTATTGTACAATTCCAAGCTCTTGAACTCCCCAAAAACCCCAAAATCTGAAGGGAGAGGAATGCAAAGATTTATTAAATTGTAGCTTTTGATACAGTTGTGAGGGGGGAATGTGTAGTGTCTTATTGTCCGCCTTCTGTCCTGGGTTGGGTTGTTGCTTGGCCTAGGCGAGGGGGGCGATCACTAGCCATATTGTTTACAAGTGGTCAAGCAAAAAACCAACATTGAGGATTACAGACATGAGTATCACACCGAGCGAAGAGCTGCTGGAATACGAGCAGGCAAGAGCAATTAAGATTTGGGAAGCACCGTTATCTCTCGAAACACGGTCAGCCTTAAGTGAAATCGCAATACCGAAAGCTAAAGGTGCTCCAGTCGGGGAAGATATGGGAGTGGGCAATAATGTCAATAATGACGGAAGTATCTTGCCCCCATTACCTCAAAGTTTGCGAAAATTTAAGAGTTGGCTAGGAGTAGCGGCTACTATAAATCGTAAAGCCTACCAAACAGCGCGATTAGACCCTACGAAGACGAGTTTTGACGGTGCGACCTGGTCGGACTACGACTACAAATTCAGGAGCGCACCATTTTGGGAAAATTGCACCAGCAAAAACCGTAATGCAAATATCACGGAGTTATCCCTAACACCCTTGATCGACGCCATAGCAAACTTAGTCCAGGCATTCGTAACACCGACTGGTTTCGACGATATAGTCACCTCAGTTAAAAAGATCGGGGAATTAGCTGTAAAGAACGTTGACCAAAACCAAAAAGACACATATGAGCAATCAGGATTGATAACAATCTCTGCGAGTAAACTCTATGTCTGTAACACGAGGACACAAGTGAGTTTCACATATTATGAAGGAAAAGGATACCAGCAGTTAGCACAAACATTGAATGTCCAAACTTGTGTAGCAACCCTTGATTTTGGCAAATGTGAACGGAGTGCCGGTCAGATACTACAATGGGATCAAACTGATGTTGACGCATGGGTAACCTCAACCTCAAGTAATGACCAACCACCTAACACGAGTCCTGCGTGGGATCACTAAGGTGATTTCTAGTTAAGAAAGTACCAGTTTCGTAGGGGTTTAGCATTGCCAAACTCCTACAATGGTACGTTAGACCTCTCCAATAATTGCCAAAATAAGGGCTGAAGCCCTTACTACAAGCCGATTAAAAATCTTTTCTGGAGGGGTCTATCGCAATTAGAGCAAGAGGACTCCCGTTACACCGCGAAGCGGTTGATGGCGAGACTGTCAATTTTTCTAAGAGATAGCCTAACGTCGAACATCCTAGTCACCGAGACACAGCAAAAAACTATGACACCCCAAGATCCTTATCGAATCAAGTTAAACGACCTATACTTTGCACGGTTATAACTTGCATTTTTTACTCAAAGACAATAATATAGTTCAAGAGTCATAATTAGAAGCAAAGCACTCATTAAAAACATGATTAACCTAGAATTCACGGAAGAAGAAAAGAA
>NZ_JADEVX010000182.1:0-8326 GCF_015207925.1 Microcystis sp. LEGE 00066
CTGATAACTGATAACTGACTCCTAACCCAATGGTAGATGTTGGATTGTTGCGGGAGTTCTATTTTTCGACAAAGATAAGCAAAAATTATTTATTGACTGCAAAAACTTGAGAATATTTAAATTAACATTCCGCAATATTTATAAATTCTTAAGAATTAATTGAGAAAGATTTTTATTTAACAACGATGTTATCAAGGTAACAGCGATTTGATAGAATTTCACAATGGACTGTTCTGTGCTTTTTTGGGCAGCAATGGTTGAAACCCTTGCCACACCTAGAAGGTGATCCTAATTAAGACGGGTAAATCAGTCAATTTCACCCACAACGATGATCTTTTTTTTATGTAGTTTTATTGCAAAAAAAAAGTTTTTTTGACAAAAAGCACAAAGTATGATAGTAACCCAACGTATTTCTGGCTGCGAGTAATTATTGTAGAGAGGGGAGAGGGGAGAGGGGAGAATAAATAAAAATAATCCCCTGACTCGGAGAATACTGACGACCGACTCCTAACCCCATCAACAAACTTTTTCAGCCAACCCTAACTTATCACTTAACATTTCCCTGACGATTTTAGCGGTAGCAGGAGCCAATAAAACCCCGTTGCGGTAGTGTCCCGTGGCCAGAATAACGTTATCGTATCCGGGCAAATATTCGATGATGGGAGCGGATTTTTTCTCCGGTCGCGGTCGCTTACCAGACCAAGTACGCACGATCGCACCCGCAGCCAAAGAGGGACAAAAAGCGACCGCCTTTTGATACACTTGTTCTAATAGGGCAGTATCGGCGATAATTTCGCCCTTTTCGTCCATAAATTCCACCGTTGCTCCAATCCAGTATTCCGCTCCGGCCAAAGGCAGAATATGCAGGTCATTTCCCGTTAAAATCGGCTTAAAATCGGAACTTTCTAAAGGTTGCGTCAATTTTATCTGTAAAGCCTGCCCTAAAACCGGTCGGATCTCCACTGGATGGCTAAGAGTTTCAGTTAAAGCAGTGGAACCGATTCCCGCAGAAAGAACCAAAAAGTCGCTTTCCTCTATACCATTGGAACTATAAACCTGGGTGCATTGCCTCAAATTAGAGCCATGAAGCTCTGTCTTCCCAAAATTTTCAACTTTTAACCCAAATTGACATTTAACCCCCCTTATTGCCGCAGCAGCGACGAGAGCCTCCGTGAGCAGGGCCGGATTAATTTGATGATCCCTGGGAGAATAGATAGCACCATAGAGATGCTCGCTGGCCACTTGGGGACATTTTTGGGTTAAAGTCTCTTTATCCCAGATTTCTAGACAATATCCCTGTTCTTGGCGGATTTGGGCTAACTTGCGCCAATTTTCTTCGTCTTCGGCACTTGATCGCAGGAGGACGATACCATCACGGTTACAGGGAATAGTCAGTCCGGTGAGGGATTCTAGCTCAGGAAGGAGGGTTTCGTAACGTTTTAAACTTTCTTGCCGCAGTTTCCAGCCTCTACCTTTAGTTTTATGGCTGATAATCCCCATTAAAATCCCTAAAGCTGCCCCGGTTGCTCCTTGTCCCGGTTTTTTTTCATCGATGAGGGTAATTTCTAATCCTTTGATGGCGCTTAATTCGTAGGCAATAGTGGCCCCTACTATCCCCGCACCGATGATGACAATTTTAGTCATAAACTCCAGAGGCTATTTTTCTAGCAGCAACAGGACTAAAAAAGGGTTGAACAGATTTCAACCCCGATAATTAATTACAGAACCCGGAAAATGAAAGGATAACGGAAAACCTTATAAGCATCGTTCCAGACTTGCAGAATAGCAAGAATGGGGAGAACAATATTCACCACAGCAAGAATCGCTAAGAGCAAATAACCGAATGAACTACCCCGCCGCAAGCGGACGGGGTATCAGAATCAAAATAGACTCAATTGTAGATTTTGGTGTAGCTGCAGGTATTCTTTATCTTGTTCTTTTACATATCTCGCTATCATACCTTCATCCCCATGCTTTCCTACCGTACTTGCGTAATATCCATCACTCCAAAACTCTCCTCCCCACAACTGCTTTTTCACTTGAGGACACTTTTTGAAAATTTCTCTCGCCGTTATACTTTTAATCATTGTCACTATCCTTGTCACACTATAGGTCGGTACTGATTGCACCAGAAAATGCACATGATCTTTATCCACTCCAATTTCTACAAACTTTATCTCGTATCGTTTTTCCATCTCTAGACAGACTTCTTTCAACAAGCTATCTACCTGTTCGTCGAAAACGGCTTTACGATATTTGGCTGGGAACACTAAATGATATAGCAAAACACTTACATTATGGCTCTTATGGATGTATTCACTCATTTTTCTATTGTACGCCGCGAGCGGCGGGGAATTAGACCCGAAGAGATTAAAACCCAAACTAGAATCCCAGCAATTAGGTAGTATAACCACATATTCAGGTGAAAGTTTAAAGCTTCTTTGGCGTTTTCCTTCACCGTTCCATCATCAGAAATGAAATAAATAGCTAAGGGAATCCCCACCGATACCAGCGTAGCACTCAAAAAGATCGAAGCATGACAAGCCACGGATAGGAGTCTTTTTTTGGTTAAATCTTCACTCTTGACCATCGGGTTTATCCCCCTAAAATTGGCGGAGAAAGCGGATATCGCTATTATAACAACGGCGAATATCGTCTATCTCATGTAATACCATAGCAAATCTTTCCACGCCAAAACCAGCAGCAAAACCCGTATAGATTTGGGGGTCATAACCGACTGCTTTTAAGACATTGGGATCCACCATACCACAGCCCATCACCTCCAACCATTTGCCTTTCCACTGTACATCTACCTCGGCCGAGGGTTCGGTAAAAGGGAAGTAGGAAGCGCGGAATTTAACCGGTAAATCGGCCCCAAACATTTGCTTAAGAAATTCTTTAATTGTTCCTTTCAAATCCGTAAAGGTTAATCCCCGTTCCACCGCTAATAATTCCACTTGATGGAAAACCGCAGAATGGGTTGCATCCACGGTATCGCGACGATAAACGCGGCCCGGGGCCACAATCCGAATTGGAGGTTCATGACTTTCCATGTAGCGAATCTGCACCGGGGAGGTATGAGTCCGCAATAAACGACCATCCCTCAAGAAAAAAGTATCCTGCATATCCCGGGCCGGATGGTCAGCAGGGATATTTAAAGCCTCAAAATTATAATAATCGGTTTCTACCTGCGGCCCGGTGGCGATGCTGTAACCGAGACCGACGAAAATATCGATCATGCGATCAACTGTGCTATTTAAGGGGTGAATTCGCCCTAAAGGACGGCTAAGAGCAGGTAGGGTGACATCGAGGGTTTCCGCCGCTAATTTCGCTTGAATTTGGGCATTATTTAGACTTTCTCGCCGGGATTCCAGCAGCGATTGTACTAATTCTTTGACCTCATTAGCGATCGCACCGAGGCGTGGTCTCTCTTCAGGGGTTAATTTGCCCATTTCGCGTAAAATCTGCGATAATTCTCCTTTCTTACCCAGATAATTCACCCTTAGCTGTTCTAAGTCTTCTAGGGTTGTTGTTTCTTCGATGGAATTTTCCGCTTTCCCTGCCAGGGTTTTTAGGGCAGTTTCGATCGGATGGGGGGATAAACTCATAATTAGGGCATTTTATAGGGCAGCATTCTAGTCTAGTTTATCTGCTCTGGTGGCGGGAGCGGCAGCATCGATCAAAGCTAATAGCTATGTGCTAGGATGGGAGTTGAGAATAAAAGTCGGCACTGCGGCTCGTTGTCAGTATTAATGGTTAAAGCGTCTCTGTTTAGTATTGGTTCAGCTAGTTCCCGAAGTCTTCGTTCTCTACAAATCTGTTGTTTTTATCTGTGCAAGGATAGGTTTTATGTCAATTTATGTTGGTAATCTCCCCTTCGAGGTTGACCAAGGCGACGTAGTTGAGGTTTTTAACGAATACGGTAAAATTAAGCGCGTTCACCTCCCCATGGAGCGGGAAACGGGAAGAAAACGCGGGTTCGCTTTCGTGGAAATGGAAACCCCACAGCAAGAAGCGGCCGCTATTGCCGCTCTTGACGGCGCTCAATGGATGGGACGGGAATTAAAAGTCAATCAAGCTCGTGAAAGAGAACCCAAACCTTCCTTCGGTGGTGGCAATCGCAATCGAGATCGTCGCTACTAATCCCCAATCGTAACCATTCTAGGCTATGATTACCTAACTTGTTTTCATTGTCAATAGGGGGAGCGAGCGCTCGTTTCCCCGCTTGTCTATCTAACATCCCAAGGAGATTCTTGTGGCTAAACGTCGTAATTTGAAAAAAGAAAAAGCTGAACGCAACCGCGCCTACGCTCGTCAATTCCGGGCTGCTTCTAATCGTACCACCACCAGAGGAGGTAGAGGCGGTTATTCCAGCGATCAAAGACAATCTTCGGAAAATGAAGGGGCAGCCGATACCTAATCTGCTGACTTAGTTAATCTAGCAATAAAAGCCCTGGCTTCGCTTTTATTGCTGACTATTCCATCTAAAGTCGCCCCCAATACCGCCGCAAGTAACGATTTAAACCCGGGACCTGGTTGATAACCCAAAGCTTTTAGGTCATTGCCGTCGATAGGAGCCTCAATCTGCGACCATTTAGTTAAATATTGCCAGATTAAAGCCCGCATCCTAGTCTCACTCCTCACCGCCACCAATAACAAACTAGGAACCTGATAACCATTGAAAAAGCTGACAATTTGACTAACGGGTCGATCATAAGCAAAATTATTGCTAATCTCCCTTTCCATAACTTCTAGTTTTTGTAAACGCTCCACAGTATCTTTAGGCAATTGTAAATTATTAGCGATCGCTATTCTTTCCCCCACAGCCAGAGAAGCGATTAATAATTCCAACCGCATTAACCAAGCATTCACCGGCAATTCCAGACTTAAACAATCTAACCAACGACTGAGACAGCGCAATTGTCGCCATAAAGCCCGATTTAAACTTAAATCCCCGTGTAAACAGTGCAAAGCCCCCAAATCGGCCAACTTTTCTAAGGCACTTTCCCAGTAATCCGCCTCTAAAATATAATTCAACTCCGCTTTTAAACGGGACTGTAAAGCGGGTGCATTCTGATTTTGTTGCCGTGAGCGATCATAAACTCCACTTTCGATCGCATACCTAATATAGCTTTCTGTCAAGGGTTCAATAACAAATCCTAACCGAGTGGCAAAACGCACCGCTCGATAGATGCGCGTCGGATCCTCAATAAAACTATTAGCGTGGAGAACCCGGATTTGTTGGGCGCGTAAATCCAACATACCGCCAAAAAAGTCGAGTAATTCCCCCTCTTTCGGCGAAGTTAGGCGAATTGCCAGAGCATTAATCGTAAAATCCCTTCTATACAAATCCTGTCGAATCGAACTAGCCTCCACTTGGGGATTACTGGCAGGATAGGGATAGAATTCCGTGCGTGCCGTGGCGATATCCACCCATAACGAGCCAAAACGCTCATCTTTGTGCCATAACAAAGCCGCCGTCTGAAATTCCCCGTGAATCGATAACCGGGCCCCCGGATAAATTTCCTGTAAACAATTAGCCAACTCTACCCCCGCACCCACACCGGCGGCGCGATGGCAGCCATCCACCACTAAATCGATATCCTGTAACAATAAAGTATCCCTTTCTGTGGCTAAAAGTAAATCGCGCACCGCACCCCCAACCAGATAGAGATGCCAACCGCGTTTTTGAGCGGCAGCGGCGGCAGCTTGCAGGAATGACCATAAAATCGACTCTAAACGCTCTTTAATCGCTGGTAAAAGACAGGAAACCAAAGCAAACCCTTCAAAACGCACCCGCTCATTTTGATGAATCTGTCTTAATACATCTGTACGAGTGACGATACCGACTAACTGCCCGTTTTCTAGTACAGGTAAACGCCCTAAATCATACGTTACCATCAGCGACTCGATTTCCTGAAGGGAAGTGTCGGGGGTAATAGTTTTCGGATTACAAGTCATGTATCCCTTCACGGGAGAGCGAGAAAAGCCGTGATGGAGAGCTAAATCGAGGTCACGACGAGAAATCACCCCAACTAGGCGATCCTGCTCATCTACCACCGATAACCCCGAATGGCCGTAACGGAAAAGGATGCGCTCGGCTTGAGATATGGAAGTATCGGGACGAATTGTCCGCACCGGAGAAGACATTAAATCCCTAGCGGTAGGAGAAGGGGGAATTTGGGTAATTAAGTCCCCCAGCAGTTGGTTTAACTGTTGAACTGGCTGAACATCGCGAAAACTCACCGAAGCGGCCTGAGCATGACCACCGCCGTTATAGGGGGAAAAAAGCCGATATAGATTCACCCCATCGATCCTAGAGCGACCAATCACAGTTAAACGCTGTCGGGAATTATCTTCCTCGTCTTTACTATAACTATGGCCGAAAAGCAACGCATCACTATCGGATAATTCCAGTAGGCGCTCGGCTACACTAGACAAACCGGGGATAAAATCGGCAGTATGGAGGAGAACGTGGGCGATTTTACGGTCATGGATCGTTTTAATCTCTAGATTTTCCCAGGCAAGGCTAAATAACTCCTGTAAGCGCGGGGAAAAACTCGGTTGACAGTATTGGGCGATCGTTTTAATGTTAGCAGCACAGGTCATTAACCAAGCCAAAGCATAGGCATCCCTGGGGGTACTACCGGCAAAAGTCAGGGAACCCGTGTCAACGTGAATACCGAGCGCCATTACCGTCGCTGCCATCGAGTTTGGTTTAATCTGGGCTTTTTGTAAAGCTTCGACAATTAAAGTCGTAGTGGCTCCCACCGCTTCTAAATGGACGCTAGAGGCATGAATATCGCTTTCACTATCTAAATGATGATCATACAATTCGATCGCCTGTAAATGGTCTAAATCGAGCCACTGGGAAGCTTTTCCCAGACGCTCCCGCCACTGATTATCAACGACAATTAAAGAGCGAATACGGTCCGGATTGACACTACGCATTTCAATTAAAGCGAATTCATCTCGATGCAGGGCCAAAAATTCCCTTACTGTTGGGTGCGCTCCCCCCGTTAACACAATGCGACTACCCGCTTTCAGCAACGATAAACCCACCGCTGCCCCCAAAGCGTCAAAATCCGCCGTTTGATGACATAAAATTAAATCCATATTTTTTAGTAAGGAGAAGATATCAGGATTTTTTCTGTATCTATTGTTACCGAATACTCGGAAATAACCGCAGCAAGGACTATAAGTTAGCAAATCATGACCGAGAGAAACCCATGTTATTCAAAATTTTAGTAATTCTCCACACCCTAGGGGCGACCGTCTGGGCCGGTGGTCATTTATTGTTGGCAGTCACCGTTCTACCCCAGGCCCTCAAAAACCGAGAACCAGACCGAATTCGTCAATTTGAGCAATATTTTGAAGGTTTTGGGTTATCTGCGCTATTGTTGCAGGTAATAACGGGCCTAGGATTGACTTGGATTTATTTGCCCAGTTTTCGTGATTTTTGGTCATTTGATAGTTTTTTGTCGGTTTATATAGGAATTAAGTTAGCTTTACTGCTATTAACTCTCATCTTGGCCCTTCATTCCCGCTTTTTTCTCATTCCTAAACTGAGCGAGGAAAACTTAAATGTCCTCGCCCTGCACATAGTCGCCGTCACCACTCTAGCAGTATTGTTCGTCATTTTTGGCGCTGGCATCCGTTTGGGAGGCCTGACCATTAGCTTTTAGCAGTTCAGCAGTCTGGACATCTTTCTAGGGCAGCTTTGGCGAAAACGCAAAAATAGGGTAATCTGAGCAGGGTATCACAGAGAGTCAATTCCCCCACCTAACCCTTGCCATGCTGCTTTTGACAAGGATGGAGACATCAAAAAAATTTTAGAACCCGCTGCGGCTGGGTAGTCAGTGGCAGTAAAATTAAAATGCTCGTGGATTCGGTCTGACGGGCATATCTCCTTGTAAACCCTGATTCAGGGAGGACTTAGAGAAAGGATCGTCCAGTTAAGTTGAGTGGAAGCGAGGCTCTTCCATACAAGTATCAAATCTGGGAGAATTATCTAGATAAAGATCAACTGCTTTAGGAGAACCCAATCATGTCTATTGTTTTTCAATTTTTTCTCATTGCCTTAGTTTTATTTTCCTTGCTGATGGTGATTGGTGTCCCCGTTGCCTATGCTTCCCCCCAAAACTGGGATCAATCGAAACCCCTTCTCTATGTGGGTTCGGCAATTTGGGCGATTTTAGTCGTTGCCGTCGCTATTTTAAACTTTTTAGTGATTTAGTCTTGATCAGGGGGACGGGGGACAGGAGTCAGGAGCCAGTCGTCAGGAGTTAGTCGTCAGGAGTCAGTATTCTCCCCACACCCCACACCC
>NZ_JADEVX010000183.1:0-8324 GCF_015207925.1 Microcystis sp. LEGE 00066
TACAATCCGACATATAGTTGATTCTGATAGTTCCCAGCTTGTACCAATGTGAAAATATGTTCTATATTCTCGCCAATATTCTAACGTTACTAAAACTTGTTCTTCTATAGATAGTTTAGGTTTCGGTCTCCTTTTAGATGGTGAATTAGAGTCGGCTTCAACACTTTTTACTGATTCTACCATCTTTCTATAGGTTTGTTTATACACACCGAAACGGCGTTTGAATTGTTCATCTGATAAGTTTTGATAATCCATAATTTTGCTAATAAACATAGCAAAATTATAGATGATTTCCTGACCTAAGATCACATTTTATTCTTTTTTCCACTTCAATCTAAGAATTGAGAAAAAAGCAAAAACCTCCATTATACCATAAAAAAATTATGCAAGAGGTCTATTGCTATATAAGGCAATAATGCGCTGATTTTACGTTTGCTAATGGGTAGTGATACTAAATCTGGTTATTAAAAGTGGCATTTAATATACAAGACTTTGATTGTTGATGGCTTACTGATATAATGTGGGAGCGCACTGGTAGGGTTAACTTCCAGTACCATCGTTACCGAAACCCGATCGAACGATGGTGACAGGAGATCAGTTAATGATCAAAATTGAAAATCTTAAGCTAATTGTCAAAAATTATGGCCGCTGAAATTATTTGTGTAGGAACGGAATTATTATTAGGGGATATAGTTAATACTAACGCCCAATATTTAGCCCTAGAATTGGCAAAATTAGGTATTCCCCATTATTATCAAACGGTGGTGGGGGATAATTTAGAAAGACTGAAAAAAGTGATCGATATTGCCCGAGAACGTTCTTCAATTTTAATTTTTACCGGGGGACTCGGACCGACTCCCGACGATTTAACCACAGAAACAATCGCCGATTTTTTCCAAACGCCCCTCAGGGAAGATAAAGAGATTTTAGCAGAAATAGAGGCTAAATTTACGAGTTTAGGGCGAGAAATGCCTCCTAGTAACAGTAAACAGGCTTTAATACCTGTGGGAGCCGATTTTTTGCCAAATCCGACGGGAACCGCCCCCGGCATGATCTGGCAACCACAGACTAACGTAACTATTCTCACTTTCCCCGGAGTACCCTCAGAAATGAAGAGAATGTGGGTAGAAACGGCGATTCCTTACCTAGAAAGTCAAGGATGGGGCAAAGAGAGGATTTATAGTCGTTACCTCAAATTTCGCGGTATCGGTGAGTCAGCTTTAGCGGAAAAAGTTGCCCATTTATTTGATCTGACTAATCCCACCGTTGCCCCCTATGCTAGTTTAGGCGAAGTGCGTTTGCGAATTGCGACCAAAGCCCCTTCTTTAGAGGCTGCTTTGCAGGTAATTGAACCAGTAGCGGCGGAAATTAAGGAAATTGCTGGATTAGATTATTTTGGGGCCGATGATGATACTTTACCCTCGGTAGTGGGGGAACTGTTGCAGCGACAAAAACAAACTTTGAGTGTGGCAGAATCCTGTACCGGAGGGGGATTAGGGGAAATTATCACCCAAATCGCCGGCAGTTCCGATTATTTTTGGGGTGGGGTTATTTCCTACGATAATCGGGTAAAAGTTGCCCTCTTAGACGTAAATGAGCGGGATTTAAATAATTTCGGGGCTGTCAGTGCCATTGTTGCCCAACAGATGGCTCTAGGAGTGCAAAAACGCCTCGCTACCGATTGGGGGATCAGTATCACGGGTATTGCCGGACCAGGAGGTGGCAGCGAGACAAAACCCGTGGGCCTAGTTTATATCGGTTTAGCCGATCCTCGGCGAAATGTTACCGTATCAGAGCATCGTTTCGGAGAAAATCGAGATCGCTTGACAATTCGCCAGATTAGTGCTTATACCGCCCTCGATCGCCTACGCAGGGATTTATTAACAATATCTTAAAAAAGAGTTGCCAAGAATATATACTCAGACTAAAAAGTTATGTTAAGCTTAATATAAGTACAAGATATAGATTCCCCCGTTCGTCAGATTGAACAGCCAAACGATAAAAATTAGTTAAAATTCTCTAGAATCAGGCTTTTGCGTGGCTGTTGCGGGGATCAATCGACGAAAACTCATAGCTAGTATCTCAAAGGAGCCATTTGGTCAATGGACTATTTAGATGAAGTGATAGAAAAATTGAGAGAATGGGCGCGCAAACTGGTCGAGAGTGTTTTTGGTCCGGAACCCGAACCCGAACCCGAACTAATCCCGATCCCCGTGCGCGATCACAGTCGATAAAGCCACCAGTAAAACAGAATATTGCGATAATATCAGTGCAAACTTACTATAAGTCTGCACTTGATTTTTAGGTGAAGCCAAGTCTAGCTTAGAGCAGGCTGAATAAATCTAAAATTTAGACTTTTTGGAAATCAAAAAGTACCAGATATGGGAGTAAGCGGGGGTAAAATTCAGGTAATTTTTTCCTAAAAATTAGGTAGGGTTTGCTGAATAAATCTGAAAACCTTGTTAGATAAGGCTTTTAGACTTTTTTCCCTCAAAAAGTGTTGACCATTGGAGTGATCCGGGGTAAAATCCCTAGACTTTTTCCCTGAAAATTAGGTAACTGACTACCTCAAAATCGGTAAAACCCCACACCCCACACCCTGCCCCCACGAGCAACTTTTTGCCGTAAACCCTAGCTTAATTTGGTGACTATTTGATTATTTAGTAACAATTCTTGACTGAGTAAATCTTCCACATTAATCCGCAGAAAACACTGATCATCAATCCAGAACTGCACTTTAATGCGATCTTTACCCCGGAAACCTAAAGGAGCGAGTTTAGCGATCGAACGGGCCCCCTCGCGATCATTTAAGGGTTGGACGCTAGTTTCTCCATTACTCAGGGAACGAGTAATTAATTTATCACCATCAAAATAAACCTCCATTGCTCCACTTTCTGTGCCTAATTCGCCGATAATTAACTCAATGCTGGGTTGATTGTCCACGGAAGCACCTAGGACTAATTCCACGGGTTTTTCCATGGGATAGGGTTGTCCAGAGTTAATAATTGGATGCCAAGCGTGGGCATTTTTGCGACGATTCCAGTAACGAATGCCGTAGCTATGATAGAGAAAATCTTTGACTTGATAACCTTGGGCTAATTGTAACGCTCCTAAAGCGATCGCTTCAAAGGGTCGATCCTCTTTAATTTTACTACTATCAAAATACTGTCGCACCCAATCTTTTACCGCCGGAATTTGTACAGTTCCCCCAACTAATAACACCGCATCGATATCGCTAACTTCAATTCCATTGCGTCTTCCCTGTTGCAAAACTCCCGTCATTAAATCATCTAATTGATTAAAAAAGTTTTGTTGTTGGAGAATATCGGTCAATTGTTCTCGATCTAAGCTTAACTCGTAACTCTCGAAATTTTCCTCATCAAAATATACCTCCTCGGCGGTTAATTGGGAAGAAAGTTTAATTTTTAATCTTTCTGCTAGACGAGTAGTCAAGGAAGTTTTCGCTAAAGATTGCTTTTGGGCAAAATAATCGACAATCCAATCATCGATATCTGACCCCCCTAAATTTATCCCCGCCTTGGCTAAAACTCTGGCTAGTTTAGTTTTTTGGGCGGAATTATTGCCTAAAAGTTTTTCTCCCCACTTGAGAATAAAACCTTGATTTTTTTGAGGATTATCTAAATCTAATTGTACCAAAGAAAGATCGAGGGTGCCACCGCCAAAATCTACCACTAAAATCACTTGATCACCCGTGCTTCCATAACCCAAAGCGGCGGCCGTGGGTTCATCAATTAGTCGAATTTGTTCGATTTCCCATCCCTGACAAACATTGCTTAACCAATTGCGGTAACTTTCAAAACTATCGACGGGAACGGTTAAAACTAGAGATTGGGGGGTTTCTGGGGTGGTGTTTTTTAATTGGTCGATGATGCTATCAAGAAACCATTGGCCAACCCCCTCGAAACTGAGGACAGTTTCTTCTAATTCTGGTAAAAATCCTTGAATTTTTGCGCCGATACCTCGTTTAAAGCGACGAAAAAAACGCGGATCTTGATCGATATCTAAACCCCGATCGCGCACTGCTTGACCGGCAATTACTTGCAGAGGATTGGCTGATTTAATATAGAGTAAACTGGGAATTAGGGGCGGATTGTCGGCTATTTGTTGGGATAACTCCGATAATTTCACGGTTTCGGCCCTATTTGTCGCCCCATTCCAACGAGTAATGACGGTATTGCTGGTTCCGAAATCAATAGCGTAGAACACGATCGATAGTTTTTAGGTAAATTTAGTTAATTATTGGCTATTGTAACCTGTTATTTAGTGAAACCGCCCGATTGAGGTGGAAGTTTCCCTAAAAAATCGGGAATTTGTTCAGCGCAAGCTAAAGAATTCTGTGCAGAAACTTGACCAATAATCTTTAATAGTATAAGTTGCACCTGATCAAAGGATTATGTTAGCAGTTACTACCTCACCCGAAACCCTCTCCTTAGAAATTCCTAGCGCGATCGCTCTCTCTATCACCCTTGAACAGTTTGAAGCCCTTGCGGAGGTCAACCGGGACTTAAAATTAGAACGTACAGCCCAAGGAGAATTAATCGTGAATCCCCCGACAGGTGGCGAATCAGGACAGCGAAATTTTCGTATAACAGGACAATTGTTTCGCTGGTGCGAAGAAAATGAAGCTTTAGGAGTCGGGTTTGACTCTTCCACTGGATTTATACTGCCAAATGGGGCGATTCGTTCTCCCGATCTATCTTGGGTGAGTCGAGAACGCTGGGAATCTTTAACCCCTAAGCAGAAAAAAGGATTTATTCCCCTCTGTCCCGATTTTGTGGTGGAATTGCGCTCTGAATCCGATAGTCTTGACAAATTACAGAAAAAACTGCTTGAGTATAGGGAAAATGGCGCAAGGTTAGGCTGGTTAATCGATCCCCAGAATCGGCAAGTTGAAATTTATCGTCAAGGAAAGGAGGTAGAAATATTAGAAAATCCCACTGATTTATCGGGTGAAGATGTTTTACCTAATTTTAGCTTAAATTTAAAGCTCTGATGTTTTCGGGAGTAATCCTGCGATATTCTGCCAATCTTTTTGAGATCGGGGATTCGCTTCTAAATTATCTAAGAATTCTTTTTTCTAGGTCATCATCAAATGAGCATCGAAAAGTCTTTAGTCTCCTCAGGTAAAAGTCTTTATCAAGAAGATTTCTACCGATGGTTACAAGAAACCGCTAATTTACTCAAAGAACATCGTTTTGAAAAATTAGACCTAGAAAATTTGATCGAAGAAATTGAAACGATGGGAAGGAGTGAAAAACGAGAACTAGAAAGTCGCTTAACCGTCATTGCCGAACATTTGCTTAAATTGACTTACTGGCTAACTGAAAAGGAAGCAAATGCCCAAGGATGGCGCAGCACAATTGTTGAACAACGCAGACAAGTTCAACGCTTATTAAAGGAGAGTCCAAGTCTGAGAAGATTGATTCCTGAAATCTGGATAGATTGTTACCAAGCAGCCAGAGAAGATACTGTCAGAAAGTATCAACTCTCTGCTGATTTATTCCCAATTGAATCACCCTTTACCCTTGCAGAAATCCTTGATTCTGACTATCTTCCTTAAAAACGAAGTTTGGTATTTTATCGATGAAGATAATGCCCAACAAAGTAAAGCGTTAAACGGCAATCACTACCTCTGATTTACCAAATCAAAGTAAGATTTAAACTAAATTCTGACAGAATACTTTCCCCCGATAAACTCTCTGGATTAGTTAAAATTTCTACTGCCTGTCCTTGACGATAAATTTCTACTTCTCTAGTTTTTCTATTGATTAACCAACCTAAACAAGTCCCATTATCTAAATATTCCTGCATTTTTTTCCTAGCAGTTTCTAGGCTATCACTAGGAGACATTAATTCAATGACAAAATCGGGAGATAGAGGTAAAAATCTTTCCTTTTGTTGTGGGGTTAAAGCTTGCCATTTTTCTAAAGGTATCCAAGCAGCATCGGGAGAGCGATCGGCCCCATTCGGTAGTTTAAACCCCGTGGAGGAATCAAAAACTACACCTAATTTATGTAGGTTATTCCATAACCATAATTGGGCAGTGATTCCAGCGTTAGAATTACCAGTTTCTCCCCCCGTCGGTGGCATAATAATTAAATCTCCTTTTGCGCTGCGTTCCAAACGTAAATCTCGGTTATCCTGACAAAGTTGAAAAAACTGTTCATCGCTCAGTTGCCAAGATTCAAATTTAATTTCTACTACTGTCATCATAGATTCTCTTTTATAGGATTATATAATTACCAAATACTATCAAGTTCTAAGACAAATTGAGATAAAATATTTTCCCCCGATAAACTCTCTGGATTAGTTAAAATTTCTACTGCCTGTCCTTGACGATAAATTTCTACTTCTCTAGTTTTTCTATTGATTAACCAACCCAAACGAGTCCCATTATCTAAATATTCCTGCATTTTTTTCCTAGCCGTTTCTAAGTTGTCACTAGGAGACATTAATTCAATGACAAAATCGGGAGATAGAGGTAAAAATCTTTCCTTTTGTTGCGGGGTTAAAGCTTGCCATTTTTCTAAAGGTATCCAAGCAGCATCGGGAGAGCGATCGGCCCCATTTGGTAGTTTAAATCCTCCAGAAGAATCAAAAACTACACCTAATTTATGTAGGTTATTCCATAACCATAATTGGGCAGTGATTCCAGCGTTAGAATTGCTGGTTTCTCCTCCAGTCGGTGGCATAATAATTAAATCTCCTTTTGGGTTGCGTTCCAAGCGTAAATCTCGGTTATCCTGACAAAGTTGAAAGAACTGTTCATCGCTGAGTTGAAACGAGTTAAATTTAACTTCTACTGTCATTATTATCCCCAACCTACTCTCGTCTAAAATTTATGGTAACGCCCTAGGGCAAGAGATGTTCCTGGATGAAATTAGTATAAACATCTCCGGCTAAAAAGGCGGGAGTTTCCAATATTTTACGATGGAAATCAATAGTTGTCGGTACTCCCGTGATCGCACATTCCCGCAGAGCGCGTTTCATGCGTTTAATCGCAGTTTCGCGATTTTCTCCCCAGACAATTAATTTACCGATTAGGGAATCGTAATAGGGGGGGATTTCGTAATCGGTGTAAACGTGGGAATCCATGCGGACACCCGGACCACCGGGGGGCAGATAAGCGCTAATTTTGCCGGGGTGAGGGCGAAAATTGTGATCGGGATCCTCGGCATTAATGCGACACTCGATCGAATGCCCTCTAAATATCACCTGATCTTGCTTAATTTGCAGTTTTTCGCCCTGTGCCACCAGAATTTGTTCTCGGATCAGGTCTATCCCCGTGATCATCTCCGTGACGGGGTGTTCCACCTGAATACGAGTGTTCATTTCCATGAAGTAAAAATTACCGTGTTTATCGACTAAAAATTCCACAGTTCCCACCCCGACGTAATTAATCGATTTAGCGGCTTTAACAGCGGCATTACCCATTTTTGAGCGTAAATGGGGCGTTAAGAAGGGGCTGGGTGCCTCTTCTAGCAGTTTTTGGTGTCGTCGCTGAATCGAACAGTCTCTTTCTCCTAAATGGATCACGTTACCGTGACTATCGGCCAAAATCTGAAACTCGATATGTCGGGGACATTCGATAAATTTTTCTAGATATACTCCTGAATTGCCAAAAGCAGCTTCTGCTTCCCCTTGGGCGGCTTTTAACATATTACCTAGTTCATCTGCACTCTTGACAAGACGCATCCCACGCCCTCCACCGCCGGCGGTGGCTTTAATCAGGACAGGATAACCGATGTCATCAGCGATACGTTTTGCTTCCGCTTCTGAGGTAATTAAACCACCACTGCCGGGGATAGTGGGAACTCCCGCTTTTTGCATGGTTTTTTTAGCGGTAGATTTATCCCCCATAGCCAGAATAGCACTGGGAGACGGACCGATAAAAGTTAACTGATGATCGGCACAAATTTCGGCAAAGCGGGCGTTTTCTGCCAAAAAACCGTAACCGGGATGGATGGCCGTGGCGTTGCGTGTTAGGGCAGCCGAGATGATATTAGGGATATTTAGGTAACTTTTGCTGCTCGGAGGCGGACCAATACAAACACTCTCATCGGCCAATTGAACATGAAGGGCATGGCGATCGATGGTAGAGTGGACGGCAACGGTTCTAATGCCCAATTCTTCGCAACTATGAAGGATTCTTAAGGCGATTTCCCCGCGATTGGCGATTAATATCTTGGCAAACTGCATTGGACGACCACGAGATCAGGCTGGTGTGATAGGCGACTATTTAGTAGAATATCTGGTTTTGTTACCTTGGGGAAATCGGGTTGGGGGAGGGGGTAAGTGGGGTG
>NZ_JADEVX010000350.1:0-1512 GCF_015207925.1 Microcystis sp. LEGE 00066
TTCTCGTCAATCTCTTTGCTGGCTTGATTGCTTATAGCTATTTGCCCAAAAAACCCTCCTTGGATTTAGAGCCAAAGGGCTTCCCTGCTCTACCTCCTGCTATTTTTTAGCTCCGTCGAACTCACGTTAAATCAAGGCGATCTTGCCAGCCAAAAGCCACCCCATTCACCTCACAATCTTCTCCTGCGAAAATTACTTCATCATCATCTTGTAATCCCGTTAAACGAGTCACATTTTGATCTAAAACTAAGCCACAAGCGACTTCTGCTTTCGGTTTAGAACTGAGGACAGTGGGTTCTTTTTTGTTCTCAAATCCTGATGCTTTACTGAGCAATCGGCTAAAAAGAAGAGAAGTTTCACAATCTGGACTAAATCTTCCACTTAAATCCAACCAATTAAGAATCCGAGAGCCATTTCCCCCAATATAGACTGGCGTATTCAGCTTACGAGTGTATTTTTCCTCAATGTCTAAAGCACGCAATACAAGACCGATATAGTAATACAAACCTGAAATCCCTAGTGTAGAAAGTTGTACGATCGTTTGCAGATCAGGATCGTCGTCCATCAGCGTTCGATTGCGTTCTAACCACTTGCTTCCTTCGGCCGCCAATAAGCCATCAAGTTTCACGAAAAAGGGTTCATCCCGCAAACTACTGCTTAAATCACTTAAATCTGTGGCTCTTCGTTACTTGTTATGGTTCGATAGGGGGGCATAAATCAACAAAATCTTTATCTGGTAAGGGATTTAATTGATTAGTTCGCTTTAGATAAAAAACAATTGACAAAAATCGCCCAATGTCTTTCTCTATAAGGGTTCCATCCCTTATAACTCCCGTCTATTGCATAAGACAAACCGAAGAACCATCTGTATTAAATTGCTGATTAAGAAAATCAGGTCGGTTTTTCCAAAATTGGGAAAAGAGGAGTCTTCCTGCTATCTGTACCGAACATTGATGAATCAAACGATTACCAACCCAGATAGAAATATCGGACGTTCCCCCTCCCATATCAATGCAGGTGGTATAAAGGAGGTCTTTTCCTTCTTCATCGGCAAAATAATGGGCTAATGCTAAACTTTCTGCACGATAGGGGTTGCCTCTGTCTAACCATTTATGGTCAATTCCCGTCGTTTTGCCTAAATCCTCGATAATTCGTTGCCACGTCACTTTATAGAGATTTTTGTCACTGCGAGAAAAGGCCGAGGGATAGGAAATAGACCAGTTGATCTTTTTGACATGATTTTTCGCCGCTTCAGCCGTAATTAAAAGGGCTAAATGCTTTAGAAAGGTGCGAGTATAGGCGGGAGCATCCCAGTTTTGCAATGAGTAAAAATACTCAGGCAATATCGCCGTTGAGATAAGCACAACGTAGCTTCAAATACTGAGGAACATTCTCTGCTTTCCATTGTGCTCCCACAATTTTCATTCTTGCACCTATTTGCTTAATCTTTGACTCTACACTTCCAGAACCGATGCAAATCCCTTGTGATTGATAGAGTTCGTAATTGGGTAT
>NZ_JADEVX010000351.1:0-1510 GCF_015207925.1 Microcystis sp. LEGE 00066
TTGATAACTTAAGAAGTAAACTTTACCATCTTTTAAATTCTCTATCCAATGACACGATCGGGTATTTGACGGGATGGTCTTGGATTTTAGAAGCTCTATGTCTGTCAGGAATTTAGAAAAATGGTATTACGTCACGACTATTGAAAATTAATATTAGTGCAAATGCTCAAAGTCCCTCTCCCTTCTCCCCACCTCCCTGATTAATAACGGATGCGAGGATCAATGTAAGCATTGATTAAATCGATCAAAATACTGGCAAAGACCACTATTGTCGCAAAAAAAGCCATTAATCCCTGCACTGTTGGGTAATCCCGCAGAGAAATCGCCCGATATAACTGATTTCCCAAACCCGGCCAAGAAAAAGTAACTTCCGTCAAGACTGCACCACCTAAAAGAGCCGCAAAAGTTAATCCTAAAACAGTAATTACGGGAATTAGGGCATTTTTCAGCGCATGGGCAATCATAATCGTTTTTTCTGGTATTCCTCTCGCTTTTGCCGCATCTACATAGTCCGCTTGCAAAGTTTGTTTCAGATTAACTCGCACCATCCGTTCAAAAATCCCACTCAAAAGAATGCCGAGAGTAAAACTAGGTAAGGCTAGATAATACAACGCCGTAGGCAACTTATCTAGTTGTAGAGTCATCAGACTATCAAAGGTGTATAAACCCGTAATTGTCTGGGGTGGAGTCTCACTCAAAGGAAAACGAGTCCCCAAAGGAAACCAGCGCAACTGTACCGCAAAAATTAGCTGTAAGAGCATTCCCACCCAAAAAATCGGCAAGGAATAGGTTATCAGTCCAAATAAACGTCCCCCCGCATCTAAGGGGGTATTCGGACGGGAAGCGGTGATAATTCCCAATCCGACTCCCACTATCACCGCAATTAGCATTCCATAAAAAGTTAGTTCCACCGTCGCCGGAAAATGTTTAGCGATAATCTCCCACACCGTCACCCCCTTACTGGTTAAAGAGTCTCCTAAATTGAGACGCATGAGATTGAAAATATAGTCTAGATACTGGAAAAATAGGGGCTTATTCAGTCCTAACTGTTCTCTTAGGGCATTTTTGGCACTTTCAGGAGCGCGGTTGCCTAAAATCGCATCCGTGGGATCACCTGGGGCAACACGCATCAGTAGAAAAACCACCGTCACGATCGTCCATAACATCAAGGGAGCTAGGAGTAAACGCACCAGTAAATAGGATTGTAAAGCAGCGCGGCGAGACATGAGGGCTTTCCTTTCAGAAGATAGATTCTCAAGGAACCATACCCCAAAAAGGACCGAGCGATCGAGAAAAAATTAAGCTGAGGGAATATTTAGTACAAGTAAACTAAAGTAGCTGCACCGACAGTTCTGAGCAAGGGACTACCAAAAGCCCCTAAAGGCTGAAAGGCTTACGGAGCAAGGGATAGAAAAAAGATCAAAAAATTTTGCCAAAAGGGGTTGACAAACCTGGGGAAGTTAGATACATTGGTAAATGCGCGGTTGAAGCAAAGCGAAAGCGAAGCGAA
>NZ_JADEVX010000184.1:0-8307 GCF_015207925.1 Microcystis sp. LEGE 00066
GATGGGGAGATGGGGAGATGGGGTAGTGGGACATTTGGCTGAAATTTCCCTAAACCCCTAAATCCCTATATCCCCTTTCTAACTGATAACTGATAACTGATAACTGATAACTGATTACTGATTACTGATAACTGATTACTGATTACTGATAACTGATAACTGATTACTGATAACTGATAACTGATAACTGATTACTGATTACTGATTACTGATTACTGATTACTGATATTAGGCGAGATAATCCTGTAAAGCTTTCACCTCTAAAGGTTGGGATTGCAGGGATTTTAAGGCCGCTACCGTCGCTTTTGCCCCGGCGATAGTGGTGATAATTGGTAACTTATAATCGAGGGCAGTACGGCGAATTTTTCGGCCATCGTTTTGGGATTCTTCACCACTGGGAGTATTGACAATAAACTGAATCCAGTCATTTTTGATCCAATCGACAACGTCGGGACGGCCTTCGTGAATCTTTAGCACTAAATCGATATTTTCGCAACCGTTTTCTAACAAAACTTTACGAGTTCCCGAAGTAGCGACGACGCGAAAACCGAGGGATTGCAGATCCTTAACCACGGGGACCATGGGGGTTTTATCGCGATCATTCATCGAGACGAAAACCGTCCCACTGGTGGCTAAAATCACGCCAGCGGCCATTTCCGCTTTAGCGAAAGCTTTGCCAAAATCGCTGTCAATCCCCATTACTTCGCCTGTAGAACGCATTTCTGGTCCCAGGAGAGTATCAGCACCGGGGAACTTCTGGAAGGGTAAAACCGCTTCTTTGACGGCGATATGACGGGGAATTGCTTCGCTGGTGATACCCAATTCTGCTAGGGTTTTGCCCGACATGACGAGGGAGGCAACTTTTGCCAGAGGAACTCCCGTTGCTTTGGAAACGTAGGGAACGGTACGACTAGCGCGGGGATTCGCTTCTAAGATATAAACTGTCTCTCCCTGTACCGCATACTGGATATTCATCAAACCGATTACTTTTAACGCTTTCGCTAGTTCCACCGTCCATTGTCGAATTGTGGTTAAAACCGAGGCGCTCAGGGACGTATGGGGGATAGAACAGGCAGAATCGCCCGAATGTACGCCCGCTTGTTCGATATGTTCCATTAATCCCCCGATAACGACTGTTCCCGTGGCATCTGAGAGGGCATCCACATCCACTTCGATGGCATTTTCGAGGAATTTATCGATTAAAATCGGGTGATCCGGTTCTATCTGTACCGCATACTTCATATAGCGTTCCAATTCGCTATCGGAATAGACGATTTCCATTGCCCGACCGCCCAAAACGTAGGACGGACGTACTACCACAGGATAACCGATGCGTTGAGCCACTGCTTGGGATTCTTGGAAATTGCGGGCAATACCGTTGAGGGGTTGTCGGATATCTAATTGTCGGAGGATTTGTTCAAAACGTTCTCGATCTTCGGCAGTATCGATCGAATCGGGTGAAGTTCCCCAAATTTTGGTATTTACGGGACAATTAGGCGATTCTAAATATTTTTGCAGGGGAACGGCCAGTTTTAAGGGAGTTTGCCCACCGAATTGAATAATTAAACCCTCTGGTTGTTCCGCTTCGATGATATTTAAGACATCTTCTTTAGTCAGGGGTTCAAAGTAAAGGCGATCGCTGGTATCGTAATCGGTGGAGACAGTTTCCGGGTTAGAGTTGACCATAATCGTCTCAAAACCGGCTTGACTGAGGGAAAAAGCGGCATGACAACAACAGTAGTCAAATTCTATCCCCTGGCCGATGCGATTGGGACCACCACCGAGGATCATCACTTTGCGTTTATCGGAGGGTAAAACTTCCGATTCTACCTGTTCGTAGGTGGAATAATAATAGGGTGTTAGGGCCTCAAATTCTGCCGCGCAGGTGTCCACCATTTTATAGACTGGAACAATACCCAAACCCTTGCGATAACTTCTTACTTCGTCCTCGCTGGTGTTGGTGGCGAAGGCGATTTGGCGATCGCTAAAACCCTGTTGTTTAATAGCGAATAGGTTCTCTTGGCTGAGACTTTTCAGGGGAGTTCGTTTGAGAAACTTCTCGGTTTCCATCAAATCAGCCAATTTATCGAGGAACCAGGGATCAATCCCGGTTAGTTCGTGGATTTCCTCCCCATTCATGCCCAATTTAAAAGCATGATAGATACTATAAACTCGTTCGGGGTTAGGTGTCCGCAAACTGGCCCGGACTTCCGAGAGGGGGGGGAGAGTTTCGATTTTATCGCAACCAAAGCCAAAACGCCCCGTTTCTAGGGAGCGCAGAGCTTTTTGAAAGGATTCTTGGAAAGTTCGACCGATAGCCATGGCTTCCCCGACGGATTTCATCTGGGTGGTTAGAATCGGTTGGGAGCCGGGGAATTTCTCGAAGGCAAAGCGAGGAATTTTGGTGACGACGTAATCGATAGTCGGTTCAAAGGAAGCCGGGGTTTTTTTGGTGATATCGTTGGGAATTTCGTCTAAAGTGTAGCCTACTGCTAGTTTAGCGGCAAATTTAGCGATCGGGAATCCCGTGGCTTTTGATGCCAGGGCCGAAGAACGGGATACCCGGGGATTCATCTCAATCACGATTACGTCGCCGTTAGTGGGATTAACGGAGAATTGGATGTTCGATCCGCCGGTTTCTACGCCAATTTCCCGAATAATTGCCTTAGAATAGTCCCGGAGGCGTTGGTATTCTTTATCGGTTAGGGTTTGGGCGGGCGCAACCGTAATCGAGTCGCCGGTATGGACCCCCATAGCGTCAAAGTTTTCGATCGAACAGATGATCACCACGTTATCGGCTAGATCGCGCATAACCTCTAATTCGTATTCTTTCCAGCCAATTAGGGATTTTTCAACGAGAATTTGCGATGTAGGCGAACAATCTAGCCCATACTGGGCCATCGGTTCAAATTCTTCTTGGTTATAGGCAATACCGCCCCCCGTTCCGCCTAAAGTGAAGGCCGGCCGGATAATGAGAGGATAGGAACCGATCTGATGACCGATCGCTTTTGCCTCCTCTAAATTGTTGGCAATCCCCGAAGGACAAACGGGAACACCGATTTTCTCCATTGCTTTTTTGAATAGTTCCCTATCTTCGGCTTTTTCAATAGCGGGAAGTTTTGCCCCGATCAGTTCCACGTTATATTTTTCTAAAACGCCGCTTTTAGCCAAAGCTACCGCAGTATTCAGGGCAGTTTGACCCCCCATAGTCGGGAGAATCGCATCGGGGCGTTCTTTCTCGATAATTTTCTCGACAATTTCCGGCAGAATTGGTTCAATATAGGTGCGATCGGCCATTTCTGGGTCGGTCATGATCGAGGCGGGGTTAGAATTGACTAAAATTACCTCATAACCTTCTTCTCGTAGGGCTTTACAGGCTTGAGTTCCCGAATAGTCAAATTCACAGGCTTGTCCGATGACAATCGGGCCAGCGCCCAAGATTAGGATTTTCTTTAAGTCATCACGGCGTGGCATAGGCTTAGGGTTGCTTGACGATAAACCCCAATCATTGTATATGTTGTCACCCTCGATCCCGCAAAGCTTTATTTAGGTTTAATGACCTTGTTTGCTTGAGCAGGCAGCAGGCAGCTTTTTTCTCCCCATTTCCCTGATAATTGATCACTGTTTACTGATCACTGATATCGCCTACAATGATAGGATTGTTTTCAAAGATACAATAGGCCTTTGTCTTCGCTAGAGAGTTTATGAAAGTTGGCGATCGAGTTCGTGTAATTGAGTCCGTGGTAGTTTATCATCATCCTGAACACAAATCGGATCCTTTTGACGTGAAAGGATTAGAGGGAGGGGTGAAAGCTTTTGTCACCGAATGGCGTGGCAGACCGGTTAGCGCCAATCTACCTGTCCTCGTTGAGTTCAGTAAAAAGTTTAAAGCCCATTTTCGAGATTTTGAGTTAGAAATCGTGGAAAAAGCCGCCGAATAGGGACTTTTTCGCTTATTTAAGCTACAAAGCGAATAAATTTATTTTTGCCCACCTGTAGGACTTTGCCGGCTAAAGCTTCGGCTGTCTCAAAACTTTTGTCCACATCGGTGATTTTCTCGCTATCGATTCTGACTGCACCCCCCTGAATCTGTCTTCTCCCTTCGCCGCTACTTTTACATAAGCCGGTGGCCGAGAGAAGATAGAATAGTTTTAGGGGAAAAGTGACCGCTGCTAGGGAAAATTCGGGGACAGAGGCCGCAGCTGCCGTATTTCCCTGTAGAACTATCTCCTGCGCCGTTTTTTGTGCATTGAATGCCTCCTCTGTCCCGTGAAACTGGGCAACTACCTCGATCGCCAGTTGTTTTTGTGCCTCCCGAGGATTGCTCGCCCTAGCATCTAAGGGCAAATTTGTCAATAGTTCGTAATAATCTTTTAACAAAGCGTCGGGGGTTTTTTCCAGTTTCGAGTACATGGACAGGGCCGATTCCCGCAATCCCACATAATTATTCAGGGATTTGGACATTTTTTGACTGCCATCGGTTCCGATTAAAATCGGTAAAAGTAACCCGAATTGCGGTTTTTTGCCGAAATATTTCTGTAAATCGCGACCGACGGCAATATTAAATTTTTGATCGGTTCCTCCCAATTCGACATCGGCCTCAACAGCTACGGAATCATAACCCTGCATTAAGGGATAGAGAAATTCATGGAGAAAAATCGGGTTTTCTCGGTCGTAGCGTTCGGAAAAGCCTTCTTTTGCCAACATTTGCCCCACAGTCATGGTGGAGAGAAGTTCGAGAATTTGCGAGAGGTCTAATTTCCCCAACCATTCCGAGTTATAGCGAATTTCTAGACGATTAGGGGTGTTAAAATCTAAAATTGGGCGTAATTGTGCCAGATAATTCTCGGCATTAGCTCTCACTTCTTCGCTCGTCAATTGTTTTCTAACTTCCGATTTTCCCGTCGGATCGCCAATTCTAGCGGTAAAATCACCAATAATCACCACTGCTACATGACCGGCATCCTGGAAAGCACGCAGTTTCCGAAAAGGGATACTATGACCTAGGTGAATATCGCTGCCGGTGGGGTCAATACCTAGTTTAATTCTTAAAGGGCGATCGATAGTTTGCAGTAGTTGGGTTAAATTTTCCCTAGGATCTTGGGAGTCGGGTTGATGGGGGAATAAATCACTGGTTCCACGGGTTAACCAGTCTAGGGAGGAAGATACGGTCATTGTTGCTCATTTTCCACAGCCTTCCCATTATAGTTTTTTATTATGTCAAGTAACAAGCAAAAGGTAAATAAACTGGTATCTTTAGTAAAAGTCGATAACATCTTGACAATTCTCTCGATCGAATATAGAGTCTTAAAATCTTCTTTTTCAAAATTATCAAAAAATTTTCTGTCTTGAATTGCGATCAGATAAGCCAATGAATCCTAGTTGTAATAACTCTATCCCCGTGCAGAGGATCAAAGTTTCTGTAATTGTCTCTACCTATAAATCAGCAGAGTTTATCCGGGGTTGTCTAGAGGATTTAGTTACTCAAACTCTTTATGAAAAGGGAGAAGTAGAAATTATTATTATTGATAGTGCTTCTCCAGAGAATGAAGGGGAGATTATCCAAGAGTTTCAAGAAAATTATCCTAATATTATTTACCAGAGAACTCAAGAAAGAGAAACCCTCTACTGCGCTTGGAATCGCGCGATTAAACTAGCTAGGGGTTCCTATATCACCAATGGGAATACTGATGATCGTCACTGTTTCAATGCTCTGGAAATTATGGCTAATTATCTAGATAATAATAGGGAGATTAGTTTAGTTTATGCCGATCAATTAATTACTACAATCAAAAATGATACTTTTGCCACTACCCCAGCTTTAAAACATTGGAATTGGCCAAATTACTCCTATCAACAGATGCGTCAAGGTTGTTGTGTGGGTTCTCAACCAATGTGGCGAAAAATGCTGCACGATAAATATGGTTATTTTCAGGAAAATTTTCGCTGTGCTGGTGATTACGAATTTTGGTTAAGAATCGGCAGTCAAGGGGAAAAAATGGCTTTGATTCCTGAGATTTTAGGGTTATATTATTTAAATATGCAAGGTTTAGAACATGGTAGTAATGGTCAAGCATTAGAGGAACATTATCAAGTGTGTAAAATCTATGAAATTCCTCACCCAGAAACTAAGGAGCTAGAAATTAAACCCAATCCAGTTAAGATGGAAGATTTAGGCATAATTTTACAGGAAGAGGAGCGAGAAAAATTACAAACAATTCAAGCTATCTCCCAGAAGAAACCCCCAATTATTGTTATTGATGGCGTAATTTTTCAAATCGATCAAGGAAAATTAGCCAGGGTTTGGTCTTCAATTCTAGAGCATTGGAGTCAATTAGAATTGAGTCAACACATTGTTATTTTAGATAGAAATAACACCGCACCACGATGGGAAAAATTTAAATATTGGCCCGCAGAATCCTACGATTATAATTGTACGGGAAAGGATGCCAGAAAAATCCAAACTATTTGCGATCGCCTACAGGCTAATTTATTTATTTCCACTTTTTATACCAGTCCCTTAAGCACTCCTTCTCTACTTTTGCTTGCTTCTGATTTCCCAGAAAAAAACGGCAATTTACCAGTAGATTTAGAAAAACACTATGCCATTTTATCCGCTGCTAAAATCATCGCTTTTTCCTCTGATATCGCCCAAAATTTAAGAAGGTTATATCCGAAAATTACCCTCGAAAAAATTGGTATTATCGAGCTTGTTGAAGTTAATCAAAAAATAGCGGCAGAAATTAGTAATTTTTTCCAGTATGCGCTCAGTGAAACTAAGGAATCAAGTCAGAATCAAGTCTGGTTAGAGTTAAGAAAATTACAGGAAGCACAACAGACAATGTATCTGAAACAACAGCAAGATTATCATACTATGCAAGAGATGGAAATATCACTAAGAGAATTAGAAAATAATCATAATTATCTCCAGAAAAATAATCAGGAATTACAGGAACAAATTAACTATTTGTCCTCCCGTAAGGGAATAGTAAAAACCCTAGCGAAAACTTCTATTTTACTTCTTGCTAAGATCAAGAAAAAACTCCCAATATTTTAGGGAATTAAGAGAAAGTTTCCTAACAATGATCCGATCCTGGCACGGCAGTGCCTAAAAGTGGTAAAGTAATGTTAAGAATTAGAGGAGAAAACACTGTGCCACATTCGATCGTCACTGGAATTTGTGAAGGGGTTGCTGATTGCGTTTCCGCTTGTCCTGTTGCTTGTATCCATCCAGGACTGGGTAAAAATGTTAAAGGAACCGATTGGTATTGGATTGATTTTGCCACTTGTATCGACTGTGGTATCTGTTTACAAGTATGCCCCGTCGAAGGTGCAATTCTGCCGGAAGAACGTCCCGATTTACAAAAAACTCCCTAATTTATCAGTTATCAGTTATCAGTTATCAGATGTAAGTTTTAAGTTATCAGATGTAAGTTTTCAGTTTACTGATTACTGAAAATGCTTCCCACTCCCCCACTTCCCCATTCACAACTGATATTACTCTCTCCTATCTCCTTTTTACCTTACCATGGATTATCTTTTAGAAGTTGAACAAGTTTATGCAGGTTATGTGCAGGATTTATACATATTGCAAGGGGTTAACTTTCGCATTGCACCGGGGGAATTAGTCACAGTTATCGGTCCCAATGGTGCGGGAAAATCCACCCTCGCTAAGACGATTTTTGGTTTATTAAAACCCAGTGCTGGAACTATCACTTTTAAGGGAAAAAATATCACTGGTTGGAAATCTAATCAAATCGTTCCCCTCGGTATGGGTTATGTTCCCCAAATTGCTAATGTTTTTCCGTCCCTGAGTATCGAGGAAAATCTAGAAATGGGGGCTTTTACCAGTAAAAAAGCGATTAAACCCCTAAAAGAGCGCATTTATGCCATGTTTCCTCGTTTGGACGAGCGCCGTCGTCAGAAAGCTGGCACTTTATCCGGAGGAGAAAGACAGATGTTAGCCATGGGAAGAGCGCTGATGTTGCAACCAGATTTATTAATTCTCGATGAACCTTCGGCAGCTTTATCTCCTATCTTAGTAACCAGTGTTTTTGAACAGATAAAAGCGATTAATCAGACGGGAACTGCAATTATTTTAGTGGAACAGAATGCCAAAAAAGCCCTAATGATGTCCGATCGAGGTTATGTTTTAGAAAGTGGTCAAGATCGTTTTCAGGGATCGGGTCAAGATTTACTCAATAACCCGAAAGTAGGGGAATTATACCTCGGGGCAGCTTATCATGGCGCCCAAGGAAAGGATTGATATTAAAAGGTATAGGATATGGTTTTGTGGCTGTCTCGTAT
>NZ_JADEVX010000352.1:0-1507 GCF_015207925.1 Microcystis sp. LEGE 00066
GTTGATCTAGTTGTTCTTTTTGGTCTGTATTCATGATTCTACCGTTTAATTGTTTCTCTTTATTTTGCCTTAGCTAACGTTTTTAGTCTCTAAGCATTTCTACTTATTGCAAAATTGGGATGCTCCCTGCTAAAATGCTAAAACCATCAGGAAAGACATCTTAAGTCACTGGCCAAAGGTTGAGTTGACCTCTCTTTTAGACTATTGTTGGTCTCGGGGAATAGCGGTGGGATACTTTGATCATTTTCCTAACAAAACTAAGAAATTTGCTGGATTAATTCAATGGCATTCTACTTGTCCTGTAATTATTCTTAGTTCAAAACATCAACAGTCTGCAAGACTCGCTTTTAACTTAGCGCAAGAATTAGGACATTTAGCATTAGCACATCTAAAAGATGGGGTATTAGTTGATGAAGACATTACATTTGATAATGATAGCGAAGAAAAAGAAGCTAATCAATTTGCCACTGAATTACTCTTAGGTGATTGTGATAACTTCCTTGAAGATAGGAAATTCCCAAATACTGAAAAATTGAGTAAATATGTTCAAGAACATTTTATCTCTCATCATCCGGATATTGATATAGGTGCAATTATTCTGAACTATGGATGGCATAACAGGGACTACTTTGCTTTAGCCATGGCTACTTTAAAATTATTAGAACCCAACCCAAATGGCAATAAGATTATTAATGAATATTTGGCTAATAAGTTAGACTGGGATAAATTTGATGACGAAACCTACGAGTATCTAGAAACGGTGTTAGGAGTTTAACCTTGATAGGTTCTGTTTATTGTTTGGATAATGACATTATCCTAAAATTGGCCACCTGTGGCTTATTTGAGAAAACCCTCAATACCTTTGGAGTTGAAATTAATCAAGTTAAAATTCTTGAGACATTTAAATATAAACGCCAATTCAAGTTTGAATTGCATCACTATCTGATCTACCTTTATAGAATACCTCATTCGGGGTACGATAGTCAAGACATTTTCGAGGACGATTGTTAATCAAGTTTACGGCTCTTTCCACCTCCTCTGGCTTAACGATTTTAAAATTCGTTCCCTTGGGAAAAATTGTCTTAACAGTCCATTGGTATGCTCGTTTAATCCCCTCTCCCACGAATGATAAGGAGTAGCAAAATAAAAATCTGCTCCTAGTTTCTGACTCAACTCTTGATGTCCACAAAATTTTTTAACCTTGTCACAAGTAAAGGTTTTTCTTTGGTCAGAGTGAATCTCCTGACTGACGGACACAAGTGGGTCAAAACCTGACAAGACAAGGGTTGCCAAAAAGAAAAATATCTGGGTAGATAGGGAAAAAGCAAGAATCCCTACAAGATGAAAACCGAGAACAGAATCTTCTCCCAAGTTTATTCCTATCTAGAACAAGGAAGCCGATTTGTGGATAAAAGACATTTAACCGTCCTCAGTTGGATGGTGACAGCCCTACTCAGTAGTCAAAGTCTCAATCAAGCCAGATGGGAACCCTTTGTACAAAGCAGAG
>NZ_JADEVX010000353.1:0-1503 GCF_015207925.1 Microcystis sp. LEGE 00066
CGAACAACCCAGGGAACAGTGGAAGGAATTAACAATAAACTGAAGGTGATTAAAAGGAGAGGCTATGGATTTAGAAACTTTAAAAACTTTAGTCTTAGATGTTTATTAAATTGGCATTTTGCTAGTTTATTTTACATGGTAAGTTCGGAAGAACCATATTTGGCAAGAGTTGAAGCTGAAATTTACGATGAAGATCCTATTTTCAAATCGCAAGATAAAACTTTGATTGCTGTGCATTATGCTCGAATTGCAGAAAGAGCACTTTCAGAAAGAGATAAACAAAAAATGTTCAGCTACACCTACAAAGTTGGTATTTTAGGAACATTCACAGATAGTGGTTCTAGTATTTTGTTTACAACTGCTGTAAGAAAACTACCAACAGTTTCTTACATTGCCAGACATCTAAATAAGCGTGAAATAGATTCAATTCTCAATAAAACTAATGAAAATGGTGCTGAAATTGGCTATCTTTGTGTAGGAGAAACAGTTTTTCAAGGAAAGGGACTAATCCTTTTTAAAATTGATAAATTGCGAAACAAACGCACAATGGTATTTGCTCAATCAGCTTTCGGAAAAACAAATCTTGTCAAGTTACTTCTCTATCATATGACGCGCGATACTTCATACGGAAAGTTAATTTTTGACTTGAATGGTGAATATTTCTTGCGGGGTACTGCAACCTATGGACTGGGAGATATTAATGAGAATTCAATTAAGGATAATGTTGTAGTCTATACAGACAAGAAATTACCAGAGATTTACAAAACTGAGAATAGATTCATTTTTGTAGGAAAAGTATCGCTTAATATGCACAAACACTTAGCAGTGGGTGATATATTGAATTTCGGGGCTGGATTCTCTGAAGTAATGAAATCTTTTCTTTTATATCTTGATGAAGAAGGCGTGTCAAACTTTATTGAAAAAATTGATGACTATGCGGATAATCCAAGCAATCTTTATCGAGATTTTTCTGATTTTTTTGGTGAACAAAAGAAAGATGCCAAGGGCAATATAAAAGAAGATTTTTCTGCCAGAAAAACAATTATGGCAATACAAAAAAGGATTCGTCATTTAATTGACGAAGGTTCGTTACATTCTAGCTCATCAAATCTAATAGAGAATGTATTTAAATGTTTGAAACAAGGAAAAACTGTTATTATCGATTTATCCTTAAAAGATAACATGGATGCCAGCATTATTTCAACCATTCTAGTTCGTAAATTATTTGAAAGTAATAAAGAAGAATTCACTTCAGATAAACCAGAAGAAGTTGTAAATGCGGTTGTTTTTGTTGAAGAAGCTCAAAATGTATTGTCTCAAGAGTTTGTCAAATCTAACGCTAATCCATTTGTAAGAGTAGCAAAAGAAGGGCGTAAAGGCTCTTCGGGAATTGTTATGCAAATAATTAACTTAAAATAAAATTCAATGAGAGTACCTAAGCTCAAAAGTAGCTGAAATTCATACAGGAAAGGACTTAAGGCACAAATAAGTTAATATCAAAAG
>NZ_JADEVX010000019.1:0-39740 GCF_015207925.1 Microcystis sp. LEGE 00066
GGGGTGTAGGGTGTGGGGTGTAGAGTGTGGGAAGAACAAATAAAAATAATCTCCTGAATCCTGAATACTGAATCCTGAATCCTGAATCCTGAATCCTGAATCCTGACTCCTGACTTCTAACCCAATTTTGGACAAAGATAAGCAAAAATTATTGATTGACTCCACAAACTTGAGAATATTTAAATTAACATTCCGCAATATTTACAAATTCTTAAGAATTAATTGAGAAAGATTTTTATTTAACAACGATGTTACAGTGGTAACAGCGATTTTACTGAATTTCATAATGGGTTATACTGTGCTTTTTTGGGCAGCAACGGTTGAAACCCTTGCCACACCTACAAGGTGATCCTAATTAGGACGGGTAAATCAGTCAATTTCACCCACAACGATGATCTTTTTTTTGTGTAGTTTTATTGCAAAAAAAAAGTTTTTTTGACAAAAAGCACAAAGTATGATATGAACCAACGTATTTCTGGCTGCCAGTAGTTATTGCAGAGTGGGAGTTGTGGAGAAGGGATAAGGGAGTGCTGGAGCATTTTCAGTCAACAGTTAACAAAACGAAAACTTCGTACCTCACCCTTAAGATAACTGCTATAAATAGACTTTTAATAACCAAAGAAAGAAAGGAATAGTCAGAAAACTAGCAAGGGTAGTGACCACAACTGTGCGGGCCATTAAAGCAGCCGAACCACCGAATTCTGTGACTAAAATGACAGTATTAACGGCGGTGGGCATGGCACTTTGTAGGATGAAAATTTTTAGATCCATACCAGTTAATCCTAAACTATTGCCGATCGCAAATGCCAAAAGAGGAGCGACTAAAAGACGCAAACCTGCTCCTAATAATTCTAATTTACCGATCGCTAATTTTTGCTGAGATAATTGAATACCTAGGATAATTAAAGCCAAAGGAATTGCCGCTTGTCCTAGATAGCTAATACTTTTATCTAATTGCAGGGGAAGATGAAAAGGGAAAGTTTGAAAGCTAATGCCGATAAAAATTGACCAGATTAAGGGTAATTGAAAAACTAGGCGAAATCCTGAAAGAAAGCTTTTTCCTCGCAAATAAGCGGGACTAATACCAAATAAAAGAATACTAGAACCAATCATATAGATTATCGCTCTTTCCAGTCCAGCCGCACCCAGGGCAAAACTAGCCACAGGTAAACCCATATTACCGTTATTGGGCATCACAGCGGCAGCCATGAGGCTTTTGCGGGTATCAGCATCGAGACTGAGACAATAGGCCATAATTTCGACGACAATCGCCATTACCAGTGAGATAAGAGCAAAGCCTAGGAGAATTAAACCGATATTGCTGCCGGATAAAGTGGTGCGATAGAGTCCATCAATCACCAAAGCGGGAGCAAGAATATACACCGTGATTTGGGAAAGGGAATGCACTTCAACAGTGAGAACTTTTCCTGCTATCACACCGATGAGGATAATAAAACCCACTGGAACAATAGCGGAGAGGATGACAAGCATTAATCAAGTAAAAAGTAAATAGTACATAGAAAAAAACTGATCTGATTTTTTAACAGATTTCTGTTATATCTTCATATAAAGATGCGATCGCACAGTGAAAATCGATACTAGCTAGATAAATATCTGCTCCTTTGCTGTAGGGATAAAGAACCCAGAATCCTTCATCATTGCGACGAAAACAATCCACACTGATGCGTTCTTGACTGATAAGAACGTATTCTTCTAAAGTTTCAAGGGAACGATAGTCGGCAAATTTATCACCCCGATCTCGCTTCGCGAGCGCGTTGCGAGCAAAGGCAGCCGTAGTGGGGGATAATACTTCTACAATCAAGCGCGGATAACGGATAAAATCTTCCGAGAAAGACTGATTATCTCGCGAGTCGCAAGTGACCACAAGATCGGGATAAAAATAACTATTAGCTATTTCTAGACGAACTTTCATATCTGTGGCATAGACAAGACAACCACTACCCCGCAGCCGGTTTTTTAAAAGTGTGGCTAAGTTGATAATAATCATACCATGGGCTTTACTTGCACCAGCCATGGCGTAGGTTTGACCGCGAATGTATTCGTGTTTATCCTTGGCTATTCTCTCCGTTGCTAAATAATCTTCCGGGGAAAGATAGTTATGGTCAAAGTTAGCAATCATTTGGTTAAATCACCTTTATTGTCTCTAAAATCAATTCTAACTCTCGATCGAGGAGCGGTACATTTTCAAAAATTGTCTGACAAACATCTCTAAATTGGGTGCATCTCAATTTTGTCGAAATATCTATATAAAATTTTGGGCGCACGCGATGCGCCCCTACCATTGGCGCAATCATATCATTGTAGGGGCGAATTGCATTCGCCCTCTTTTAATAACTTCTCGTTGACGAATCCAATTATGACTCTGCTCGATCGATTTTTTCGTTAGCAAATCAACTTTCCGTCCCAATAAATTCTCTAATTCCCGTTTCATCCTCGAAAACTCCAGAAGTCCCCAAGAAACACTATCTTGAAAACTGACCAGTATATCAATATCGCTATCTGGACGAAAATCTTCCCGCAAAACCGATCCGAATAAACACATTTCAGATATCTGCCATTTCTGACAAAATTCGCTGATTATTTGCTGGGGTAGTTCTATTTTCAATTTTTTCACCTCCCTGTCACCAGTAATCAGTGATCGGTTTTCAGATTTAAGGAGAATTATCGCTAACCACACGAAAACCGATATCATAGAGTCCAGCAGTAGCCATAAATTTGACTCGGTAGGCCGAGCGACATTTGTTAGGGCCATCATTCCAGGAACCCCCGCGTAAAACTCGTCTGTCCCTATCTTCTATTGTGGCTGCTTCGTAGTTATCGCGCCAGTAATCTGCACACCATTCCCTGACATTTCCGTGCAAATCGTAGAGTCCGAAAGGGTTAGCGACGGCAAACATTCCCACTGGTGTGGTTTCCCTGCGATCGCATCCTAGGGAACCTTCCCCATAACGACCAGAACTGCACACTTTGCCGCCATAATCCCAGTCCACCCCGGAATAGTTGGCTAAATCCGTGGAAATTGTCGGGCCGAAGTGGAAGGGGGTGGATGTACCTCCCCGACAAGCGTATTCCCATTCTTTTTCTGCGGGTAAACGATAATTCAGTCCCGTGAGACGGGATAGGCGATCGCAAAATTCCACCGCTTCCCACCAGTTAATTTGTTCTACGGGGCGATCATAACCTTCAAAATGGGCCGGATAGGGATTAAGTTCAATATTTACTGGTTCTAATTTTGCCACCTCGCGCCATTGTCGTTGGGTGATTGGGTAGCGACTCAGACAAAAAGCCTGAATATTAACCAGAGATTGGGGACTTTGACTCAATTTCCAGCCTAACTCGCTTTTGGGCGCACCGATGAGGTATTGACCGCTAGGGATAGAAATCATTTCTAAAAAGGTTTTTTTGCTTAAAAAATATTTATAACCTCGATTAGTGACTTTTTCCCGTTTAATTTTCTCACCTTTGCCATTAACAGTGACCACTTCATCGATAAAATCTAACCATTCTCCCATTCTGCACCCCTCTATCAGTTATCGGTCGATCGGGTTAAGCTGCGAGCCTAGAAAAATCTCGAAACCTACCAGTTATAAGAATAACAAGACTTCGATCGATTACCCGAATTAACTCTTGCTGTTTTTTTCCTTACTAGAAAATTAGAAAAATGGTATAACTAGGCACGGAATTGCCCCAAGTTGCCTCTAATTCATCGATCACAAAAGATACGTCCAATAGATCACTGGCAAAACTAAAGTTTTGTGTAGTCGATCTTGACAGTAGAGCCTCCTAGCCATATATACTAAAAGAGGTTGGATTCCGTAACAATCCATACCAAAAAAACGAGGGCATTGAGACGACCAACCAAACCATAAGCCGCCTCATGACCTCAGAACCATATAACCCCTCTAAGGAAGGAAACAAACGATGAAAGCTTCTAACTACCAAGAAATCGCCAAAGCCGCTATTCTAGCCGGTGGTCTCGCCGCTGCTGGTGTATTGTCCGTTGGCGAAAGCGCCCAAGCCCAATTTATCGGTACAGCATCTCAATCCCGAGTGTCCGCCGCCGTCACTAGCATTCTCACCGACGGCAACGCCGCGGCTACCAATAGCTTTGCCGTTGAGCAAGTATTGCCCTCCAGTGATTATGTATTCAGTGGTGTTGTTGCAGTGCAAGTAAGTTACGCTACAACGATTTCTGTTGGGGTTGGAACGGCAGGCGCTCTCACTCCTGTTATTACGGCCGCACAATTGACCGCCCCCGTAGTGGTAAACGCAGGTACGCAGCTAACGGTTGAGCGTGCCACTGCCGATGCCATTTCGCAGGCTGCGGGTGGCAGTCGGTTTGGGGATGTGTCCGGTATCGTCCGGGCTTGGAGCGCTGGTACTTCCGTCTTAGATTAGTTGAAGTGGGCAACCCGTCTCAACCCGGGTGAAAAATACCACTTTGTAGCCACATACTACCCGAATTAACTCTTGCTGTTTTTTTTCGCTAGTAGAAAAGTGGTGCAGTTGCCTCCCAGGATTGCCCTGGGTGGCCTCTTTTTAATCAATCAATCGCAAGAGATTAAGTCCAATGGGTGATTGACAAAGCCAAGAGTTCTGGGGGGTAAACCTTGACAGTGGCCAACCGCAGTTATATATAGCTGATGACGGTCGAGTCTGTAACGATCCATACCAAGAAAACGCGGGTAAGCTGTACTGAATTTAAACTGCGCTATCGGAAATTTTGGTACAAATGCTCAAACTGCCTCTCCCCGCTCCCTTTCGGTTAAGCTCACGGACGAAGCCCGCTCCCCCGCAATCCAAACGTCTTCTGAGTGGTTGCCAATAACCTGAATCTTTCTAGCTCTGCGGATGCAGTCGTTGTAATGATCATATTCTGTAATCGTATTCCCTACTATCAAACCGCTTGGAGTTACCGAGTATTGGGTGAACTGTACACTCAATCGGGCCTCGATTTTCAGGCGGGGGTATTTCCAGACGCGGTGTCTCTTGACCGTTATTTAAGGTTACGGCAGGGAGAAGCTATCCCCCTTTTATTGCAGTTTGAGGTATTGGGGCAAGATGCCCTTCAGGAGATTCAACGGGAGGGGGCGTTAGTGGTCTATAGCCACGCGGATCCGCGTCAGTCCTTGGGCAACGCCATCACGGGTAGTCAAGAGACCGTTACCCAAGCCGTGGCCAAACAGTTGCAATGTCAGCCCCATATTTGGCTGCCCTTAGCCCATCGAGTTATTTGGTTAAAAGAAAAGGACATCAGGGAAACACCACTAGGACAGATAGAGGCTCTAGCCCAGTCCGTTGGGTTAAGGTTTAATAGCCAAGATTATCCGATCGAGCATCTATTAGATTTTCCAACCGAGTCTGCGCCTTGGCAGGAATATTTCACCAAGGAAGAGCAGTTATTAATCCACTGTCTCTTTAAACCCTTGCTGCTATTCGGCGGAGATGAAACCGGCGAAACCTTTAGGGAAATATTTTTAAATTTGGTTAAAGAAATAAATTGGCAAACTTGGCTGGATTTATTAGCAACCCTACAAAAAGACCTTTGGCAAATACTACCCGAGCAGCGGGAGCTAGTTTATCAAGCAATAAAAAATTCTTTGATCGATTCCTTTGCCGATTGCGGTTTAGGAAATCGAGGTGCGGAAATCGCCCACTATCTGGGCAATCAATTCACCCAGCAGGGTCATTTTACTTTAGCTCAGTCTTGGTATCTCAAGGCGATCGAGTTAGAGCCTGAGCGTTACCAATCCTATTACAATTTGGGGGTTGTCAATGAAAAGCAACAACAATGGCAATCGGCGATCAACTATTATCGTCAAGCGATTAGGTTGAATCCTCAATACGCTAAAGCCTACTATCGTTTAGGCTTAAATCTCAAACAGCAATTAATTAACCAGAGAGAAAACCTCGAAGACCAGAAAAAGCAAGCAATCACCCTGGAAATAGGCGAATGCTTGACTGAGGTTTTAAATCTTGACCCCAATCATCCTAGTATCAAGTTTCAATTGGCTAAGTTTTGGCAGGATCAAGGAGATTTAGCAAAAGCAAAAAGTCTTTTAACGGCGAAGGAATGGGAGTTATTGCCAGATTTTGTCTCCTATTTAATTAATACAGGGAACAAATGGGAGCGACGGGGAAAATTCCTTCAGGCGCAAAACTGTTATGAGATGGCGTTGGAGTTTGAACCTTCGGCCATTGAACCCTTATTTAATCTTGCCGTCATCTTTCAACAACAGGACAAACTACCAGAAGCGATCGCCTATTATCGCCAAGTCTTAACTCTTGATCCTAATCACATTCCCGCGCTACAAAATTGCGGCATAGTTTTAGACAAAATCGGTTATATTCATGAGGCGATCGCCTATTATCAAAAAATCTTAACCATAGACAATGACCATCTTTCGGCCCTGAAAAGTTTAGCCTCCTGTGCTGAAAAACTCGGCAAAATAGCCAATGCGGTCGATTATTGTCATAAAATCATGCAATTAGAGCCGCATGATTGTGGTAATCACTCATTTTTATTGTGGTGTTTTGGCGCATTGACCATTGTTTCTCCCCAGGAGATTCTCGATAGTTCCTATCTTTGGTATATCTACCACGTTGTTAAACAGAGCCTTCCTACTCTCAAATACCATCAGAGACAACCAGACCCCGATCACCGCTTGCGTATCGGCTATATTTCTCCTGATTTTCGTCGTCACTCCTGTAGTTTTTTTATTAAACCTTTACTAGAAAATCATCATCACGATCAGTTTGAAATATTTGCCTACGCCGAAGTGGAAAAAGGAGATCAGATTACCGAAAAAATCCAAGCGACCTGCGATCACTGGCGCTCTACCGTGGGTTTATCGGATTTAGAAGTAGCGGAGTTAATCCAGGCAGATCAAATCGATATTTTGGTAGATTTAGCCGGTCACACTGCGGGGAACCGCCTTAAAGTGTTGGGAATAAAACCCGCTCCCATTCAGGCGACCTATTTAGGTTATTTTGCCACCACGGGTTTACCCACCATTGATTATTGGATTACCGATGAGGACTTACATCCTTCCGACACTCCCGAATTAACCAGTGAGACAATTTGGCGTTTACCCCGTTGTTATCTAACCTATAACAACTATCTCGACACCCCAGCGGTTTCGCCCCTACCTTTTGAAAAAACGGGTTTAATTACCTTCGGTTCTTTGAACAACACCAGAAAATTAACCCCTGAAACCCTTGATGTTTGGTGCCAAATACTGAAAGCTGTTCCCAACTCCCGTCTTTTCCTAAAAGCAATTCATCAGGCGGGGGTTGATCCTAGGGTTCAAGAGAACATCATTAATGACTTTACCCAACGGGGAATCAGTGCTGATCGACTGTTCATTCAGGGCAAGTTCCTAGACGATCAAGCACATTTTTCGTCCTACAATAATGTGGACATTCATCTTGATCCGTTTCCCTATGGGGGGTGTACTACCACCTGCGAGGCTCTGTGGATGGGAGTTCCCACCCTGACTTTAGCCGGGGGACGTAATATGGAGCGTTTGAGTGTCACCCTCTTAAAAGCAGTGGGTTTAGACGAGTGGATTGCGGATACTCCCGAAGATTATGTGCAGAAGGCGGTGCAATTTGCTCAAGATACTGTCTATTTAGCCAATTTACGAGCCACGATGCGCGACCGCCTAGCTCAATCGGAATTGTTAGATGCCAAAGGAATGGCAGCGGCGATGGAGGAGGCTTATCGACAAATGTGGCAAATTTATTTAGAGGAACAAAATAAGGTTAATTCTCCTCCCCTTCCCGTGGTCCCAGAGGAGAACAGTGCGGCATATTATCACCAACTTGGAAGGGAAAAAACCCTTACGGGAGAATTGGAGTCAGCCAAAAACTTCTATCTCCAAGCGATAAAAGTAGATCCCACCTATGCCAAGTCCTATCATAATCTGGGCTTTTTAGCCGCACAACAAGGACAATTAGAGGAGGCGATTAGTTATTATCAACAAGCGATTGAATCTCAACCTGATTATCCTAGCGCTTTTTATAATCTCGGCTTGGTCTATGAACAGTTAAAAGAGACGGAAAAGGCGATCGCTTGTTATTCCCATAGTGTACAGTTAGATTCCACTAATGTGGAGGTTTATAAATCCCTGGCGCAACTGTATGATCGCCAAGAAAACTATGCCAAGGCTGAAAAATACTACCGTTGTGCCTTACTGCTGCAACCCCATAACTTAGAATTGCGCTATAACTTGGGAGTCGTTCTCTACGAACAGGAAAAGTTTGATAAAGCAGTCAGTTGCTTCCAAAAAATTATTCAAGCCAAACCCCAAGATGCGATCGCTTATTTACACTTAGGAATCAGTTATAAGCAGCAAAAATTGTTAACCAAGGCCAAAAGTTGTTTTGAAAAAGCGATCGAGTTAGATCCCGACTATGCTATGGCTTATTACAATTTGGGAGTAGTTTATAGCTGTCAACCTGATGAGAAGAAAGCGGTTGATTGTTTTCGTCAGTCCCTCCGCTGTGATCCCGCAAATAAATTAGCCCATACAGCACTTCTTTTTGCGCTGAGTGGTATTAAAGAAGTTAGTTCCGAGGAAATTTACGATGCTTCCTCTCGTTGGTATCGCAACAAAATCCAAACTTAAATATTGTCAATAGTTACAGTTGTTTCTATAATTATTAAATTTACTACCATGACTATCTTCTTACAAACGCTAAAAGCTCAACATTTTTTAGATAACATTCATATTACCATCGCCCAGATAGGTTCTCGAAAAATTTCTGGGGCTGATGATTATAGTAGTCAATCGTGGGGAATTTTTGCCCCTAACTTAACTATCTATGGATTTGAGGCCGATGCTGATGAATGTAAGCGCATGAATCAGAATTTAAAGGAAAGAAATATCAGGCATCAAGAAAAACATATTCCCATCGCCCTTAGTAACACTCAAGGCAAATCCCAACTATATGTTACTAAAGAGAAAGCGTGTAGTTCTCTTTATGAACCCAATGGGAATTACGCTTCTCGTTTTCGTAGTTCTTTGCCTGAATTTCTTACCCTAGATTATATATCAGAAATAGAAACAACCACTCTGGATAGTTTTTGTGCTAGTGAATTAATTGATACCATTGATTTTTTGCAAGTAGATGTACAAGGGGCAGAATTAAATATTTTTCAAGGGGCGCAACAGATCATCAAAAACAGCACCTTGGCTATTCAAACCGAAGTTGAATTTGCCCCTATCTATAAAAATCAACCGCTTTTTGCTGACGTAGATAATCATTTACGGCAGCAAGGGTTTTTTCTTCAAGAGTTGAAAGAGTTAGTTTGGATGTCAAAGAAATCTTTTCCTGGTCTTGGCTATAACAAAACCTCTCTTCCCCCAGAGCTTAAAGCTGGTGTTCCCCAGCATTTTTCGGGACAACTGTTGTGGTCTGATGCCTTTTACTTTCAAGATTTACTTAGTCAACCTAGCTCTGTATCCCCGGAAAAACTATTAAAACAGGCTTGTATCGCGGACATATTGTACTTTCCTGATTATGCTTTAGAATTACTGGAATATCTCACCGTCAATTATGGTTCTAATCCTCAATATAATTTCACAGAAGTAATTAATATTGGCTTGTCGATCCTCAAGGGAAATACAAGTAATAATGTTGCAGAATTGACTATCCCCCAATCAAATATCCCTAACCAAGGGTCTGCTGCCCAACACAAACTCAAAATTGGTTATGTGTCCCCTGACTTTAAACGTCATCCCGTGGGCAAGTTTATTGCCCCAATTATTAAACATCACGATCATCAAAAATTTGAGATTTATTGTTATGGAGAAATCCGCAAAGTTGATGAAATAACAGAAGAAATTCAGTCTTCTTGCGATCATTGGCGATCAACTTTTGGACTTGCTGATGCCGAAGTGATCGAGCAAATTAAACAGGATCGGATTGATATTCTGATTGATCTAGCCGGTCATACAGACGATAATCGCTTGCCGATCTTTTTTAGCAAACCTGCCCCTATTCAAGCTTCCTACTTGGGCTATTTTGCCACGACAGGTATCCCTACCATCGATTATTGGATTACCGATCATCATTTACACCCCGTAGATACGGAAGAAAAAACCAGCGAGACGATTTGGCGACTCCCCAGATGCTATGTGGCTTATCAACCTTCCCCGGAAGCCCTAGAAGTCAATCCCCTGCCCGCTTTAAGTTCAGAATATATTACCTTTGGTTGTTTGAACAATTTTTCTAAACTTAATCCTTTCCTTTTATCCCTCTGGGCAAAAATCCTTCAGGCATTACCTCAGTCCCGTCTCATCCTCAAAAGCCACTATCATAATTTAGACGATCCCGAAGAAAAACAAAGTGTTGAATTATTCCTGCAAGAACAGGGCTTGAATCTCGAACAAGTTGAATTAATTGACTCACCGACATTGGCTGAGGATTATTTCGCCTTGTATCATCGTATCGATATTCACCTTGATACTTTTCCTTACAATGGTTGTACTACCACTTGCGATGCTTTGTGGATGGGGGTTCCGGTTTTAACCCTTGCTGGCGATCGTAAAATTCAACGGATGGGTAATAGTCTCCTACAGGCGATCGGCTTAGGGGATTGGATCGCTCATAGTCCCGAAGAGTACGTTAACAAAGCCATTACTTTTGCCCAGGATTTAGAGGCGATCGCTCAATTACGAACTAGCTTAAGAGAGCGTTTTCAAAAATCTCAACTAGGAGATATAGAAGGTTTAACTCTAGCCTTAGAAAATGCTTATCAACAGATGTGGAAAAAACTAGAACAGGAAAAAATACAACCATTAGAGTCTGGTGATCAACAAATAAGCGCAATGCGCTCTCAAACAGAGACGCAAAGTCCCCTCAATTATTACAGTCAATATGTGCAGAAAAATTGCCCTCAAATTACCTCAGAAGATTGTGATCAACTTTTAGCTTTTGCTGATAATACTAACTGGAATCAACCCACTACGCTCAGAGAATGGAACAATGTAGCAGTTATTATGCTTATTGAGGCAGAAGAGACACAAGATATTGCCTTTCGCAAACAACTATTAAACAATGCGATAGCGGTTTTGGAGCAGGGAAAAGCCCATCCCTTAGCCGCCGTCCATTTAGCGCTGATTTATAGTCTAATAGGCGATTACAGCAAAGCCTATGTTTTAGCTTATTCTGTTTTTGTCGGTATTCTTGATCCTGCTTTTAGGAAAACCGCTTCAAACAAAGGACTTGTCTATTTACCTTCCACCGCCCGTACTTTATTAAACAAAGCTGAATATTTAGAGAAAATTCTAGCAGCCGAAAACTGCTACGAGCAAATATTATTTTTATGTGCCGAAGTTCTTAATCTATCTCAACCCTACTTTTACAACGCTTCTGGGCAAGATACCCTACAATTAATCTCTCAATCCCTTGCAACATCTCCCATCGTACAGTTACAACTGGGAATTGCTCGTTTTTGTGGGCAAAAATGGGATGGTATTTTTTACCTGCTCAAAGCCCATCAGATTAATCCCAATTACGCACCCTCAATACAAGCTCTTTATTTGGCTTATCGTAACTTACCGGAAGCAAAAGCGGCAGAATATTGGCTTCAGCAAGGGGTCACTCATTTTAACCCCAACTCTCCCGATGTGGGAGAGTGGATTTGGACCCAAGCCAGACCGGAAAATCCTTTTACTTATGTTCCCTATGATAATCTCATTCTGACAGTGGAAGCTAACTTAAAAAGTATTACCACTGCTGTTTTACTCGCCCAAGGAGATTGGTTTGAAGCGGAAATGGAATTATGGCGTACCCAAATCCGTCCTGATATGACCGTTATTGATGTGGGGGCAAATGTGGGAGTTTATACCTTTAGTGCTGCTCAAAGGGTGGGAGAAACAGGGAAAGTCATCGCTATCGAACCATTTAAAGCTTGTGTCAACTGCTTACAAGAAACAAGCCGTATCAATCAACTCCCTTGGGTTAAAATTTACGAAGCGGCGGCCAGTGATCATTGTGGTTCGGCGAAACTATCTCTCCATAATGCCAGTGAGTTAAATGAAGTTATCAGCGATAATTCCCCTAGTTCCGATTCGGCTAATACTGTAACTATTCAATGTTTAACCCTTGATAGTTTAATTGAAACAGAAAACCTGACGAGGGTTGACTGGTTAAAAATAGATGCCGAGGGACATGAAATAAAAGTTCTACAGGGAGCAGAACGTTTATTAACAGAATTTAAGCCCAATATTATCTATGAAAATATTGCTGGAGCCCACGGTAGCAATGGTGCTATAATGGAATACATCCAGGCAAAGGGTTATCAGGTTTACAGTTACCGCCCATATATCCAGGAGTTAGTTCCTGTGACCGATGCCAACCAGCTCAACAGTCAGTTAAATTTAATTGCTGTTTACAATCCAAACAAGTGACAGCGTGATTCCCTTGTCAACAATTAAAAATGAGGCTAACAAAATGAAAACTCTCAGCAGACTCAACTCCAAAGAATCAGCACTAACTGTCTTAGTTATTGTTTCACAAATTTTTCTCGTTAATCATCGGGTAATTGCCCAGTCAATTCCCCGAATTTCTATTCCAGGTCTTGCTACTCCTGTTATTCCCGTAATAACCCCAAATGTAGCAATTCCGACGGTAAACGTAACAACAACAAATAATATTCCTGCCACCAGTCTCAGATCTCAACCGGTCATTCCGACGGTAAACGTAACAACAACAAATAATATTCCTGCCACCAGCCTCAGATCTCAACCGATCATTCCGACGGTAAACGTAACAACAACAAATAATATTCCATCTACTTCCCTAATCAATTCTCCCACTCCGGTAATTCCGACAGTAAATGTCACATTTAATGATAATGGTGTTCCTACTGCTGTTCCTGAGTTAAAACCCCTTACTTTTTCCGTCACGGGAAACCAAGGTAATACAGAACCTAGTTTTCTTTCTGTTATTAACAATAATGGAGTGACAACCGAAAAGGCCGAAGTTGGCAGCACAAGTATTACTATTCCACAACCAACAGCAGCCGATGGTGCGCTTGTCACGGTATCTACAGTTAATGTAGTTTTTCCGTCTAGTCAAACAGCGACGGGGATAACTTCTAGTTTTAACAATTCATTCGGCGATACTTCCAACCCATTTACAATTCAGTCATCAACTTTAACTGTTAATTTCACGCCTCCGGTTTTAGACTAGGATGAACGGTGATAAGTAAGTAAGCCCAATGACTTTCGCAATATCACGGGCGGAAACGTTCTAGTGTATTACATTTTGGGCGCAGGTTCTTTGCGCCCACAAATGTGGAGCAAATCCGTTTTATGTAGGGGCATAAAACACACGCCCTCTTCTAGATAACATTTTCGATGATGATTTGGTAGTAGTGGTGAGCCGTATTGCTTATCCTGTATGGAGTGCCTAAAATATTTATCTTTCTGAATCTCGATGACAAGGCGAGCGAATGAGTCTCCGAATCACCTCTTTGTTTTTGTGATTTTGTCGGGTTTAGCTATTAGCTCAACCCCCTTCATTTTGTTGTTTTATGATGCTCATGAATCGTTATTGGTTAACGGGCAGGTCAAACGCTTTAGTTCAATTATACTGTATGTTGATCATCGCTACCAATCAAGCGATCATTTGTTTGGCAAATTTGACCCGCTCCCATTGGTTAACTGGCAAGCCATAGAAGCTAAACTGTTGCAATGGTTTTATCCTTCTTTGTGTTCTGCCCAAAATCAGGCTCTGACTTCTGATTCGGGGCAAATCTTACTCGATCGATCGTCCGAACAAATCCTCGATGTTAAGGGCGTGTCTCTTACGATTGCGGCAGCATCGGCGAACCGAGAAACCCAATCTCGTCAAGAGACCATTCAAGTCGCTGAAACAGAAAAAACCGTTTCTTCTGCGTCAGCTGGGTCTCTGAATCTGTCTGATCAAGCGTCAGCCAAAGATGAGTCAGATTTATTTGAGTTCCTGACCCGGGGACAATATCACCGTCGGGCTGAAACGGATCAAGAGTCGGCTGTGATTGTAACTATTGGCTCCTCCTCCCCGAACCTTTCAGAGAGTCTCTCTAAACGCTCCGAGCAGCCCTCCACGGAGTCGGTATTGATAACTCAAGCTTTTTCCGGGGAGAATCTCTCGGGAAGAGCGTCAGATTTAATGCCAGTGGACAGTCAAACCCTGGATCAGTCTCTGCCCCATTCTCCAAATTCCCCTTCAACCCGGTCTCTGAATCCGTCCGATCAACCGTCAGTGGAGGATGACTCAGATTTGCGTCAGTTCCTCACCCAGGGGCAATATCACCGTCAGTCCAAAACGGATCAAGAGTCGGCTATGACTGTAACTACTGGTTCCTCCTCCCCGAACCTTTCAGAGAGTCTCTCTAAACGCTCCGAGCAGCCCTCCACGGAGTCGGTATTGATAACTCAAGCTTTTTCCGGGGAGAATCTCTCGGGAAAAGCGTCAGATTTAATGCCGTTGGACAGTCAAACCCTGGATCAGTCTCTGCCCCATTCTCCAAATTCCCCTTCAACTGGGTCTCTGAATCCGTCCGATCAACCGTCAGTGGAGGATGACTCGGATTTGCGTCAGTTCCTCACCCAGGGGCAATATCACCGTCAGGCCAAAACGGATCAAGGGTCGGCTGCAACTGTAACTATTAGTTCTTCCTCAGCGAAGGTCATTACTCAGATTCCCGCTCAAGAATTTTTCTTACCAAATACTCGTTTAGCTCCCTTTACCACTTTTTCTACGCCGGCAATAATTGATACCTGGGAAATTCCCACCACCACCATCAAACTGGAGATTGATTCTTCCGGCGATAGGTCGATAGCTCAGATTCCCGCTCAGGAATTTTTATCGGCAGATACTCAGTTAGCTCCCTTTACTATTCCTGCTACGCCGGCAATAATTGATACCTGGGAAATTCCCACCACCACCATCAAACTGGAGATTGATTCTTCCGGCGATAGGTCGATAGCTCAGATTCCCGCTCAAGAATTTTTATCGGCAGATACTCAGTTAGCTCCCTTTACTATTCCTGCTACGCCGGCAATAATTGATATATTGAATGACTTAGAATTAAATCAAAATATCATTAACGCACCTGTTTTTGGTATAGTTACATACAAAGAGATTAGCCAACTAAATTTAGCACAAACTGGAACCTCAGATTTTTTTATTCCCAAAGATGTACCCACTGTTCCAGTTCCTCCAGTTCCAGAAATTATTAAACCAGAGGAAGAAGTTCCCAGTCAATCCCCGTTAACTGAGGAACAATTGAAAATTAAAGATATTGCCGTCAAGAGTTTTCTGGAAAGTGTTGCGGTACGCTATCCTTTTATTGTTAATACCAATGACTTACTTACAATAAACCCCTACGAATATAGGCCAACTATTCTTAATTTTTATGTTAATCTTACTTTTGATTTAGATCAATATTCCCTGGGTAATCAATTAAATTTTAAAGATTTTAATGATCCTGTACTTAAAAACTTTAATTTTTCTTACTATCCAAATAATCAGCAATTTTATTGGCTTTATGATAACAATGTCGTGATTGAAACAAATGGCTTTCATGGCAACATCAATTATCAGGGAAACGTTATTACTCAAAAACATCGACAGACGGCAATTTCCACGATCCCATTTTTCGGAGTTCAGACGGTCTTTGCCCTACCTCAAGCATTTGAAAGTGCTAGGGGTTTTGAAAAAGATAATAACAACTTAAATATTACTAGCGGTGCTGTTGAGGTTGTTTCTCCTCAAGGTGTGCCAGGTGTTCCTCAAGTAGTTTTTAATATTAACGGAGAGATTGAGGTTGTTAGTTTGGATGACACTCGTAAAGCTTCAACTTTTACCGAACAGGGGGGAGGTTCTTATTTCGGTAACTTAGATGCAGAAAATGCTCCCAAATTTTTACAAGGGTTTCCTACTATTAACTTTCAAGGTTTATTAGACAATAAAGTCAGATTGCAAATTGGGCAAAGAATTCCCCTGGAAAATTTAGCCAAAATCGGGGTTACAGTAGGAGATTTTTTCACAACGGCGGGGTTTAACTTCAATCAGTCTTTCAGTTCCTTACCCGGGGTAAAAACCTTACAATTTGACAAAGGATTTGAGGATCAATTGTCTCGAATTTATGCTAGTGCGTTAAATCTTGATAGTTCACAATTGCAGAATAATGATATTGTCGCTTTGATGAGCAATCCTTTTTTAACTCAAGAGCAGCGAGATTTTCATTACCTGAATTCTCTTATCTGGTATAGTGGCGGTCAACGAGCGCCCGAAATTACGACTCGTTCTTTTGAGCCAGAAACTCATAATTGGTATCGTTATATTTTCAATTATTCCCAGAATCGAACTCTTCTAAAATATCACCCTGAAAAAGTTGAATTAAGTTATACAAATGTCTTTGCTAATCCTGGCGTCTCCCTAACCGTATCTCCCTTTTTGAGTGATGTAGATGAGAGACAAATGGTGAATGCTACTTTGGGTTTAGCTTTGGGGGGGCTATTTTACTTACTCAACCCGAATGATATTAATGGTGCTCTAACCACAGCCAGACAAAAGTATGAAGAGAATCAAGCTCCCGAGTCTTTTTCTACTCAATCCACCTCGGCTGATAGAAGAGCAATGAACCTAAGATTAAATAATAGTCTTCAGAATGCAAACCTTGTTAGTCAATTAAATCAAGTATCTGGTAGTTATACAATCACAGATCATGTTACTCCCAATAGTTCTCTGCTTTTTCAATTGCGTACTGGTACTTATCAAAGGGCGGTTCAATTTTTTAGTCGAGAAATTGGTGAATGGACTCCGGAAAGTCCTCTATTCTTTTCTGTAATATCTCCCAATGATTTTGGACCCTTAGCCTATACTGGTGTTAATGTCCCCATTGAATTTACGAATATAGAACCTTTGAATCGTACAAGTTTTGCTTTTACAAAAGTTCAAAATAGCCAGGGAGATGTATTGTTCGAGCAACAATTGGCAGTACAATCCGAAGCTTTTACTGCTCTTCCGATTGTCGGTCCTGGGAAAGCCGCCGACATAGAATTTGGCAGAATAGAAATTAGTCGATTTCGTCAAAGAGAATTTGAAGATACGTCCTACATCGGTTATTTGTATTTACCCGCTTTGGAGTTTATCCTCTCCGGTACAAGCAAGGGTTTCAGCTATAGTTTATCCCTGGGAGCCTGGACAAATTTATATCCTCAATCTTCTCCTCAAATTGATGAAAATATTTCCGATCTCCAGGAAAAAACAGTTGGAATATTTTCCAGTATTAACTTAAGGTGGAATTTTAATAACATTTGGTATAATAAGAACAAACAATGGGAGACAATTATTAGTAATTCGCCATTTGTCAATTTTAGTTGGAATAGTAGTCCTAATCGTTTGAATATTTCCAGTGCCAATTTTGGTAATGTTTTTCAGTTCGTGAGACAAAATTGGAATCTGACTTGGTTTAGTAACTTTAGCTTCAGCCCTCAAGAATTAAATGCGGCAGCTCCCAAGTCTAGTCTTGGGAATATTTCCTATTTTAGTTCTCTTAATTTTTCCGAGTCTTCAGGATTAAATATCATTTTTCCTATTTCGTTTGGTGATAAAGTTTTTTATTCTGTTGAGGCAACTTATCCCATTATTAAAGATCAAAAACTTGGTAGTACGAGACTAGGATTTTATTATAGTAACTATTCCGTCGCTACTCGGGGTTTTGATAACCAATTTGAAGATCCTAACTATGGCTTGGTAATCAAATACAATAATCCTTCATCTTTGCTCTCCATAGAAGCTTATCTGGGTCATAGTGATTCTGGTTTTAGGGGTAGAATTCAATCTAGCATAAACTTTAAGTTCTAATTAATGGTAATGATCAAAACTGCCTAACCGCACATTCTTCTACCAGATACAAAGGACGACATAATTCAGTTATACTGTTAACATGACCAGCCAGATTACTGCCTAGAATCGGGATTGATTATGGCTCTTCAGTTTGTGTTATGCAATGGACGGGGGTTATAAGGGATGGAACCCTTATATAGAAAGTCATTTAGCGATTTTTGTCAATTGTTTTTTATCTAGAGCGAACTAATCAATTAAGTCTCTTGCCAGATAAGGATTTAGTCGATCTATGCCCCCCTATCGAACCATAACAAGTAACGAAGAGCCAGTATAACTTACATTTTTTACTCAAAGACAACGCCAATTCACACTGGAATTGGTGCTTCATGCCGATAATTTCCCCATATTAATTGCTGGAGTGATTAACAACTTCAGGGGCAATCTCTAATTCTTGTTCACCAATGACAGGTAAATGATTTTTCTGTAAACCCATAGCAGTTAAACAAGTATTGAGAGAATTTATTGCTTGGTTATAATTCTCAATTTTTTGGTTAATTTCTTCCTGTTTGTGGGCATTATTCGCAATTTTTTCTGCCGCTTCCTGTTCTAAGGTTTGTTCTAGATAAGAACGAGCTTGATTGAACTGTTGTAGAATAGTATCGGCTTGTTTTTTTGCCATTGGTATCAATTGATTTTTCAGAGTATTATTAATAGTTTGACGGAAGTTTTTCTGAATTGTCGCTGATACTTTTGGCTCAAAATCTAACTTAAGTAATTGACGAATAGCAGGTTCAGCATCAAGAATACTTTCACAGTCATAACCTTGGGCAGTTTGTTGGACAGTTTGCCGAAATTGAAAGATAGAAAAAGTGCCTTCGTTGTAAAAATTGTGATTTTCTCTTACATAGCGATCGCACTCTGTTCTCGCTTCGGAAACTAAGGCATGAATTAACTGATCTTCTAGCTGTTTTAGCTGATTTTCTATGCCACTATCGTTACCCAATAAACGATAAATTTGCCGATAATAATCACCTTGCCTTACCGCATCTAAAAGACGCTGACAAAAGCGACTAATTAAACTTGTTGACTCCTCAATCAACACATCTTCTAGCTGGTTAGACAGATAATAAAAAGCTTCTACCAATACTGCTAATAAAGGTGCTGTAGCATTGCGGGGATGGGTTAAATTCGCTTGTGAGTAAGCATTTTTGACAGAAAAAGTATTTAATAACTCATCCAATCTTGATACCATTCTCGCTTTCAGTTTCTTAAAGTCTTCCTCAAAGTTTTCATCGCTATTAACCACGATAGCATTGACATAACCATCGATATGTTTAGTTAATTTCTCTCCCACTTCTTTTAACTCTTGATTGAGGTGATTTAACTCCAGAGCTTTCATCGCCTCAATTTCTCGTGGTTGACTTTCTAAATCACGATAAATCCCTTGATAATGATTTTTCAGAGTAATGCAGAGAGATTGTAAATCATCGGCTAAATTAGCAAACAATTGCGGACGTTTTTCTTCGGTGAGATAACGAGTAATTGCCGTGCGAAATTCTGCGATACCGCTATCAGCAATTAACTGCTCTAGTAAAGGAGTTCCCCACTCACTTAAAACTCGGAAATAATTTTTATTGGGAGTTTCATAACCGTGGATGGAAACTTTAAAGGGAGTTGCCAGTAATTTACCGGAGTTGGCACAATAGTTATTAAACTCGCTGACAAATTGCGGTGTTTCTTCTTGTCCTCCTAAATTTTTGACACTTTCGGCAAAGATAGAATCTAAACCATAACGCTGATTAATATTGGTTTGATTTTTCACCTGATACCCATAAAATCCTAAAAGTCCGCTGGTTTTGTAGAGGCGGGAAGTATCACGAAATTGCGTTTGAATCAGGTTTTCTAAACGTTGTTTTAGTTGGGCTGCGTACCAGGTTTCATCAATGCGGTTAAAAACATAAAAAACTCGATCACGAATACCAGCATTAGAGCGAATTTTTTCGAGTAATTCCGTTTCTTCTGTGGCTAATTCTCCCGCAGAAGCAGCCTTTAAAACACAAACCACTGCCGAAGTATCAGGATGCTCTATTTTACGATAGGCTAAGGCGGCATCTTTTTTGACTGGGGCATCAATACCGGGTAAATCTACCAAAACGTTACCATCTTTAAGGAGAGGATGATGACAGTAATATTCTAGACGTTTTAAGACGGCACTATTACTACCACGACGGGCAAAACTGGCCGCTTCTGCTAAATTAGAAAAGTGAAATTGTTCCATGGAATAGGTGGCATTATGCAGCGTATGGATCCGCTCACGATTTTGGGTAAATCCTTCAATTAATAATTTTAAACCCTGAGCTTGTTTAGCTCGCTCGGATTTGCCTTCTCCCCCTTCCTGTTCGATAATTTTTTGACAGTATTGGTTTAACTGACTACAGTATTCCGGGGAATTAATGTTACTGGGATTGGTTAATTGCAGATTTTGACAGACGGTATCGACTAAAGTACGAATTTCTACTTCGCTGAGAAAGGTTAAAACCACTCTTTCCTCATCAGCTTCTGCGTACTCAATATAACATTCTGTACCCGTTGCGTGTCCTTCGGCACTATACAGCAATTCTCGCTCTAAAAGTGCATTGATTAACATTGATTTCCCGGCACTAAAAGCACCGGCGAAAACGATTTCAAATTTGGGAGAAATGGCTTTTTGTAGGGCGATTTCTATCTTGCTGGTATCCTGTTGATTGCGGAGAGAGGATTCGCCTTTTAATAGTTCAATTATACTGTTAACATTACCAGCCAGATTACTGCATTGGGGTAAAAGTTCAGTCATGGTAAAACCCAAATCTAGAAGAACAGTGCTATTGTTCCCCAGATTATAACAAAATTCCCTAACTAGATGTCACATCTTTGGTCAGCGATTTAAGCAATCAAGGACAAAGTCATCGTCTTCAATCTAGAATCAGGATTGATTAAGTAGTTGGACAAAAGTAAAGTTAACTGTGGGGTAAGGAGTCAGTAGTCAGTAAGAATTGCGGCAATTTACATTTCTTAAGATAGACAACAGAATTTATGTCCGACTACTTATAATCAATTTAGTACATACCGATTGCCGAGAACCTCCTTAGGTAAAAATTCTCTCCTGACTCCTCCTCAATCCTAGTACAATGATAATTATATGGGCAAAAATGGCAATAGATAAATTGAGATTAAAAAAAATTCAGCCGATGAGACAGTTAGGATTTTTGTTAGGAACAGTTTTTCTTTTGGGTGGCTGTCATTCTCTCAATGCTATCCAAAATCGTCCCCAACCCTTGCCCCAAGATCAATATATTCAAGTCTATTTTAATTATAATCAGGCCCAGGGTTCAAATTATACCGATCCCTATCGCCAAATTAATCGTCCAGGGGATAATTTAGAACAGATTATTATTGATAATATTAACTCGGCAAAAAGTTCGATCGATCTAGCGGTGCAAGAGTTACGTTTACCCGCCATCGCTCAAGCTTTAGTTGCTCGTCAGCAGCAGGGAATTAAAGTTAGGGTTATCCTCGAAAATATTTACAATAAACCTATTGATAGTTTAGCCAAAAACCAAGAACAATTAAGTGATCGAGAACAGGAACGTTATCAAAATCTTTTTGACTTAGTTGACATAAATCGCGATGGTAAATTAACTCCAGAGGAAATCGCCCAAAGAGATGCAATTACTATCCTCAAAAAAGCTGGCATTCCCCTAATTGATGATAGCGATGATCGCTCAAAAGGTAGCGGTTTAATGCACCATAAATTCATGGTTATTGATAATCACACTACTTTAATCAGTTCAGCTAACTATACCTTAAGTGATATTCATGGAGACTTTTCTAATCCCGAAACTGTCGGGAATGCCAATCACTTATTAGTGATTACTAACTCCCCACTAGCTAGAGCTTTTCAAAAAGAATTTAATCTGATGTGGGGAAGGGAAGATCAGCCTAAATTTGGCTTAGATAAACCCCAGAGAAACCCGCAAACAATCCCTATCGGTAATAGTAGTCTGACGGTCAAATTTTCCCCCGATTCTACTGCTTATCCCTGGTCAATTACTAGCAATGGTCTGATCGGTGAAACTTTAAATAAAGCTAAAAAATCCGTGAATTTAGCCCTGTTTGTCTTTACGGAACAGCCTTTAGCTAATATTCTCGCTCAACGACATCAAAAAGGGATAGAAATTAAAGCTTTAATTGATCCTAGTTTTGCCTTCCGATACTATAGCGAAGGATTAGATTTATTAGGAGTTGCTCTCAGTAATAAATGTCGTTATGAACCAGATAATCAGCCGTGGCAAAACCCAATTAATACCCTAGGAGTTCCCGATCTAGCGGCGGGAGATAAATTACACCATAAATTCGGTTTAATCGATGATAAAATTGTGATCACTGGTTCTCATAATTGGTCAAAAGCTGCTAACCATCAAAACGATGAAGCTTTAGTTATTATCGATAATCCCACCGTTGCCGCTCATTTCGATCGAGAATTTCAATATCTTTACCGTACCGCTAAATTAGGACTGCCAGAAACTATTAAAAATCGGATCGAACGGGATAGAAAAAACTGCCCCCAATCCTTAACAATTAAAAGCGATCGCCTAATTAATTTGAACACCGCCACCAAAGAAGAATTAGATACTTTACCCGGTATCAGTGGCAAATTAGCCGAAAAAATCATCGCAGCCCGGCAACAAAAACCCTTTACTTCCCTAGAAGATTTGGATCGAGTATCGGGAATCGGTAAGGGAAAAATTAGCAAGCTCCAAGGCAAAGTCAGCTGGTGATCAGTGCTTCGTCTGTATTTTTTGCCACAGACAAAAACTAGCAATTTTCCCTTGTTACGGCAAGCTAAGTAGGTAGGTGTTAAAATCGTCAGCCCCCCTTATCAAGGGGGGCAGGGGGGATCGAACCTAAAATCCATTTTTAATTTAATTATAACCACTTATTTACCACAGTCCAAAAAGGTTATTTTAACGGATCGGGAATACTATCGGAAGGAGCCTCAAACTGTCCCGTAATAACGTATTCTAGACGCAATTTTAGCCAGGTAATAAACTGTTGGTTAAGAGAAACAATTGCCGCTGCTGGTTGGGGAGTTTTCTTTTTGATATCGGCAAAAGCGGGGGTATCTAAAAAAGCTGGATTGGCAATTAACCAAAAATCAATTTCTTGACCTTTTTCTTGATAATTCCTGATTCTTTCCTTCAAAACTTCCTTTTCGATCGCTTCTTCTTCTAAAAACTTTTGACTGGCTACCAAATAATAATAAGTTGTCATCATCTTTCCTTTAATTTTTCAGTGTAATTGTTCCCTAGTCGGGAGATTAGCTGATAGCTGATGGCTTTTACAATTGCCCACGCATAGCCAATTTCATTTCCCTAACAGCCCGTTCTAACCCAACTAAAACCGCACGACTGATAATTGTGTGACCAATGTTCAATTCTTCCATATTGGGCAAACAGGCAACGGCATAAACATTCCAATAGGTCAAACCGTGACCAGCATTCACCCGCAAACCGAGAGAGGAAGCGTATTCACAACCTTCTTTAAGAATTGTTAATGCTGCTTGACAATCGCTCTCCTCTTGTGCCTCGGCGTATTGACCGGTATGGAGTTCGATAAATTTCGCCCCTGTATTAGCGGCCGCTTGAATTTGGGCAAAATCGGCATCAATAAACCAACTAACGGGAATATTAGCCGATTGCAGGCACTCGACAACCCGACAAAAACGGTCAAAATTGCCCAGCATATCGATCCCCCCTTCCGTGGTCACTTCCTCGCGCTTTTCGGGGACAAGGGTGACATAATCGGGTTTAAGATCGAGAGCAATGGCTATCATTTCCTCCGTCGGGGCCATTTCCAGATTCAGATGAGTCCGCACCGTTTGCCGGAGGAGCCGCACATCGCGATCCTGGATATGACGACGATCCTCGCGCAAGTGAACGGTAATGCCATCAGCACCGCCGATTTCAGCCAAAACTGCCGCCGCCACGGGATCTGGTTCCACGGTACGGCGCGCTTGGCGAATTGTGGCCACATGGTCGATATTGACACCCAAAGTCAGCAAAGTTGAACCTCCTTGTTTGTTAGTCCAACTTTCCATCTTACCATTGCGGTCAAAAGCGATTACATACTGGAGATATTTAAACCCATGGTCAGTTCTTCCATTTTGCTGCGCATAGTTTCCGTGGAGGCATCATAGGCGGCTTTCATGGCTTCTAGAATAGACCCAGCCACAATCTCCAGATCTTGGGAGAGGAGAGAAGGGTCGATTTCAATCCCCCGGGGTTCTTGGTTGCCACTGAGATAGACTGTCACCAAGCCATTTTCACTCTGGCCAGGAATTTCCATAGTTTCCAGTTCTTCTTGCAGAACTTTGGCCCCTTGTTGCACCTGTTGCGCTTTTTGGAAAGCGTCTTGTAGTTCTTTAATCTTACCGAGACCGAATCCGAATCCTTGTCCTTGTGCCATGATGTTTTTTTTGTTTAAGGGGTCACTCAAGGTTTTTATTGTACTGCTTAAGGTGAACTGGGGTCAACTTTTGGCCATTGGAGGACGATCAAAGCTCTGCAATCGGGGGACGACCATCGGCTTTTGCCTCTGATAGAATCAAGGCAAGGGAAGGAGTCAAGGAATGGGGAAAAGTCTTTTTCTACCCTTCATCCCGGGCCGCTGGGCAACCGCCCCACGCCATAATAGAATTGTTGCTTTGACGAGGAGAATAGCAATTTTGAACGCCAAAAAAACGGGAATTTTCTTGACAATTGCCCTAAGTTGTGCTTTAGCGGGGAAAGCGGCGATCGCTAACACTTCCCCTTTGGAGGGGACTCGATGGAAACTAAGGGGGTGGACAGCCGGAAGTTTGGTGAAAGAAACGGAAATTACTGCCGCTTTCCAGAAAAATATCCTCAGTGGTTCGGCTGGATGCAACCAGTATAATACCGGCTATCAAGTCAATGATGACACGCTCAAGGTTAACCAAGCGATCGCTACTACGAAAAAAGCTTGTCCGGAACCGCAGATGAAACAAGAAAATCAATATCTTGCTGCCTTGCAAGGAGTGGAACAATTCCAAGTGACAGCTAAAGGCGATTTACAGTTATTTTATCGTACTCCCGAAGGTTTAGGAATACTCACTTTTACCCCCGCACCAACCACTACGCGCACGGAAAAGACCATTTATATCCATTCTCGGAAACAACCCTGTAGCCAAGGCACAACCAAAGACTGTTTACAGATGCGAGAAAAACCCGAGGAAAACTGGAGATTGTTCCCTAATAGTATCGAGGGATTTGATTATAAACCAGGATTTTTCTATCAAATTAAAGTTAGCGTTGAAACTGTCTCCAATCCAGCTACTAATCAAAATTCCGAAACATGGAAGCTATTAGAAGTTATTAGCCAAACCCCAGAAAAAGAGACTCCGCGAGCTTGGTTTGATCGACCGTTAACTAATTGGAATAAAGCCAAGTCCCCTATCCCCAAATCTCCCGTTAAAACCGTGATCGATAACCAGTGTCGTGAACAGGTTCGTCCGGCAATTACTGCCAATGATCAAGCACTTAATAAAGCAGGATGGTTACTCTACGGGGCCGTGCAAACCTATGGCAAAACTAGCGTTATTTCGGCCATGAGTGGAGTGGATGGAATGTGCCGACCAATGGGTTATCAAGACTTTGTTTTTGTCGATGGTAAATTCGCTGGCACTCTTTCCCCGCGACCGATGGATTCCCGCACTGATGGTGCATCTCAGAGAATTGTTTTACAAAATAGCGCTCGAATTATTGTGGTTTTTAATCGCTATAAAGATACGGATCCTCTCTGTTGTCCTTCCCAATTAAGTCGCGTTATTTATCAAATTGAAACAGTCAGCGGAGTGCCAGTGGTTGTTCCCAAAGAAGCGGAAACAGAAGCAGTAAGAAATTAATTCAGTTATCAGTTATCAGTTATCAGTTATCAGTTATCAGAACTTAGGTTGGGTTGAAGCATGAAACCCAACGCCCGATTATGTTACGCTACCGCTAACCCATCCTACAAATAATTGTGCCTCCCTACTTAATAGCTTACTTTTTTATTATATCTCCCGCCAAATTGAGTTTTTAATCGCAGACTTGCTCTTAAAGTCCTTAATTTAAGGATTTTTCCAGAAAAAGATCGCTTTTCTACTGCTAGGAAATAATCTATTTCTTTCTGCTTCTCCTGACTCGGAGAATACTGACTCGGAGACTCCTCACTTAACGGAAGATTTTTGATTTATGCAGCAGGTTTATTGATTAGGCACTGATACTAGATAAGTAGTTATAGAATTCTAATAACTCCTCATTAGTTAGCAGTAAACGAGACTTTTTGCCATAGGTAGAAATCAGGTATTCCCGACCTTTTTCTGTGGTCCAAGCTAATCGTTTCATCTCCACATCAATTTTAGTTTTAAGCACTGAATAATCGATTTCTTCGGGAATAACAACAACTGGTTCTGGTGCCGGGGGTTCTTCTTCAGTTAAACTCGCTTCTTCTGGCAATTCTGATAATAAGGAGTAATTATCGGTTTCCGTTTCTAATAATAAAGGCTCTGGTTCCGGTAAAGGAATATCCTTAACTTGGGGTAATTCCGGTTCAATTTTAGCCGGGGGAATATCCTGAACTTGGGGTAATTCCAGTTCAATTTTAGCCGGGGGAATATCCTGAACTTGGGGTAATTCCGGTTCAATTTTAGCCGGGGGAATGTCCTGAACTTGGGGTAATTCCGGTTCAATTTTAGCTTCAGGACGAGGTATTTCAGTGACTTTAGCCGTTTTAGTCGATTTTTTGGTACTAGGGACGGTTTTAGGTAAATCGGACGGTAGAGAAATATTATTGGGGCTGATTTTTTCCACAAGCTGGAGATCGGGGGTGTTTTCAGCCTCTAAAAGCAGTAAAGCTCGTTCTCTGGCTCTATCTTCGGCGATTTCCACCGTATCTGCCGCTGCTAAACCTGTAACGACCGTTTTTCCCTCAATTTCGATGATCGCTCTCACAATATACTTGCCGTGATCGATTTGAACTAACTCGCTAATCAGGGCAACTTGGGGGTAACGTTGGCGTAACTTTTGCAACATGGTGACTTTTTCGAGTTCTTTTGTACTTATACTAAAATACTCTATCGTAATTATGGAAAAATGTAGCAAGTTCTTGCTAGGATTAAAGATTAGATAAAATTTTCAGTCCTAGGATTAGCCTTGCCCACAGTAACAAGATTCTACTAGGCTGAAGCTTCTGCCAGCAAGATGAGCGATCGCCAAAAGGTTTGCCAGTGTTCGCTATTGGCTTATACTAACGAAGGCTTCGATAATTCTCAGGGTAGGTTCGGGTGTTCGATGCTTGCTTAGTTTACCTTCACTGTCACCACCAGCGATCGCAATTAGCCCGATAGAGATAATCTCTCGAGTCAATGGTTTAAATCAATCCTCTCATTATATAAGTATTTAAACTTAATTGTCCACCATTCCGTCAGTGTCTTGTAAGTAAGGATTATTGTTAGATGGACTTCTCGATCGCCACACTCCTCTCTCATCTTAGTGATGATAAATTAGCTACGGGTAAACTTCTCGAAAAAAAATTAGGCTGCGAAGACGATCCCGAAAGCTGCGAAAAATTGCAAGTGATTCTCGATGCTTTGGAACGTCTGGGAATGGTTGTCAAAGAACGCGGGCGCTATCGTCGTGTGATCGAGGAAAATATCGTAGAAGCAAAGCTGCGCTGTTCCAGTAAAGAATTTTGCTTTGCTATCCAAGATATCGAAGATGCTGATGACATCTACGTCTCGAAAAATCATCTCAGTAACGCTTGGAATGGCGATCGAGTTTTAGTCAAAATCATCCGCGAGGGAACCCGTCGTCGTTCCCCGGAAGGAGAGGTGAGATTAATTCTCGAACGAGCTAATCCTTCGCTTCTAGCGCAAGTAAAACAGGAAAATGAGCAGTTTGTGGCGGTTCCCCTCGATGATCGCCTGAAATTTACCCTTAATCTCCTCGAAAATGGTCAAAATCTCCTAGAAAACATCGATCACCTCGTTCATGTTTCCGTCCTCCGTTATCCCCTAGGGGAAATGCCTCCCATCGGTAAAGTTACTCGCGTTCTCGGTTCCACGGCCGAGGCCGCTGCCGACACGGATATCGTCTCCTGTAAACACGATCTCCCCCATAATTTTCCGCCAGAAGCCCTCGAAATTGCCGATAATTTAGCGGATTTCTTCGATAGTGGCGAAAAAGAACAACTGCGAGATTTAACCCCACTCTTCACCTTTACCATCGAAGATGACACCCCTCTGGATTATCCCCCAATCATTGAAAATGCCTTTTCTTTAGAGAAAATCAACCAAAATCGCTGGCAAGTCGCTATTCATATCAGCGATGTCACCCGTTACATTGAACGGGGCGGATTATTGGATAAAGTTGCCAAAAAACGGGGAACAGCCGTCTATTTAGGCGAAAAAGTGCTGCCATTAGTCCCGGCTGCCCTTGCCAGTCGTTGTTCCCTGTCACCCCAAGAACAGCGCCCCGCTATTTCTATCCTCGTCACCCTCGATGATAAGGGGGAGCTAGTGGAGTACGAAATCACCCGCAGTCTCATCCAAGTGGATCAACATTTTACCTATCAACAGGTGCGCGATCTGCTCAGTGAAGAAGATAGCGAAGCTGCCCCCACCGATACCGTTGAAACCCTGAAAGATTTATTTTTCAGCGTTTGCCCCACCCTCAAATCCCAACGTCTGCAGCGGGGTAGTTTTGATATTCAATTAGACAAAATCTCTCCCTACAAAGACGAAGGACGGGGGGGGACTGTTCTCGCTTCTAATAATTTACCGGCCCGTTCTTTACTGACAGAAGTGGCAATTTTAGCCGGCAAAGTTGTCGCTGAACATTTACAGGCCTTAAAATTGCCCTGTATCTACTGTGGACAATCGGAACCGGATTGGGATGAATTGGAGGATTTACTCAAATTGGCCAATAATTTAGGGGCAGAATTAAATTTAACTGCCGAGGAGGAGATTAAACCCAATGACTATCAAAATCTCACCCGCACTTTTTCCGCTTCCTCATCGGTAAAAGTCCTCAATTATCTGCTGCAAGAAACTCTCAAATTAGTTAGATATAGTAGTCATCCTCTGCCCCATTTTGGTTTGGCCTATCCTAGCAATTATACCCACTGTCTCTCCCCCCTACAAAGATATGCCGATCTTTGGGTACAACGGGTGTTAAAACTCCTATTAACCGAGGGGAAAGATCGCCGCAGCAAAATCGTCAAAGTCGGGGTTAATTTGGGCAGTAATAGCTGTCATGGACAGATTCATTGGCATATTCTCCCAAGTCAAATTCAGGAGGAGTTAGAAGAAGAAAGCCATCTAATTGTTTCCCATCTCAATGATCGCTCAAAAATTGCTGAAGATGCGGAAAAAGACCTAGAAGGATTGAAAAAAGCCGAGAAAATGAAAGAAAAAATGGGTCAAGTTTTTCGCGGCTTAATTACTGGTGTACAATCCTATGGTTTCTTCGTGGAAATTTCCGATTTATTAGTGGAAGGGTTGGTCCATGTTTCTTCTCTCAAGGATGATTGGTACGAATATCGCGCTCGTCATAGCTGTTTGGTAGGACGGAAAAATCGCGTTGCCTATCGTCTCGGTGATGAGGTAGAAGTGGAGATAAAAGATGTAGACTATTATCGTCAGCAAATCGATCTAGTTACGGTTAGCGGTGGCAGTTCAGCAAGTTATGACGACTTAGAAGAAGATCAATTATGAATCAACCAACCACCGAAAAAATCGGAAAAACCCGCTTTATTCTGCCCTTTTTATGCGGTATTTTTCTCTTTTTAACTGGCTGTGTCCGTTACGATGTGGGCATTAATTTTCCCCACCAACACCACGGGGAAATTATTCAACATATCACCCTCGGACAACGTTTAACCAGTCTCAGTCAAACCGAAGCCACTAAATGGTTAAATAGTATCGAACAGAGGGCAAAATTACTTAAGGGGAAAACCGATCATATTTCCGAACGAGAAATAATTGTCACTATTCCCTTTAGTAATAGTCGGGAATTAGAGGAAAAATTCAATCAATTTTTTGATCCTAGTTCTTCCTTTAAAATCAAAAACTCCCCTAATACCGATGATATAAAGTTACTGCAACTAGATTCAAAACTGGCAGTGACAGAACAAGATTGGTTCTTTTTGACCCAGAAAAACTTAAAATTAACCGTTGATTTGCGGGCTTTAGGTGTGCTTTCCGAACAGGGAAATATTATCATTAGCCCCGGTTCCTTAGTTGATATCGACTTCGCTTTAAAGACTCCCTTAGCCGGTCAAAATATTGAAGATTACTCAGGATTAAATCCCCCAGTAGAACAAGTTGACAATCAGTTAATTTGGCATTTAAAACCGGGAGAAATTAACACCATTACGGCGGCTTTTTGGGTTCCTAACTATTTGGGTATCGGCACAATAATTATTGTTGTAATAACAGTTTTTGCCTATTACTTGAAATATAAACGCTTGCCTGGTGTATCCCCATCGACTTAAATTGAGAGTAACTATTCAGGCAGCAATTCTAAATTTGCCCTGTAGCAAGGCTTTTGGGAGTTAGTTCGCATAATACGGGGTGAAATTCAATGGGATGGCGAATTTCATTTGACGAGTCTTCGGGCTTTTGACGTGATAGTACACCCAAAGTTGCGCCAAAAATCCCCCTTTAAAATGTTCTTTAAATCCCTAAAAGGCTTGCTGTGTCTAAAACTGAGAATTGCTGCTATTCAGGTCTAGGGGTTGACAAAGAGAGAAAAATCAGCAGTGGGGATAAGAGAGACAACCGTATTCAAGGGGTGATGGACAGAGGCCAAAGCCTGACGCAAGAAAGCGCCAATTCAAAAATGAAAAGCATCAACCTCAAGAGTTGACAAAGAAAGGCTCATCAGTATGCGGCAGCCTAAAAGACTGTATTCTGCACTAACAAGAACAAGATTAACTTATAACTTACTCTAGTGCAGTCAAACCCGATCGCCTGAAGCGATCAAAACTATCCAGGGTGCAGGAGTTGAACCTGCCTAGCACGAATTATGAGTTCGTTGCCTCAACCGCTCGGCCAACCCTGGGTTATACTATTAACTCATTATAGATCGGTAATTACTCTGAACGTGAAAATTCAGCCCCACCAAGATGAAAAAATTTGCAATTAGCACCTCCTTGCAGTTAGGACTACTTTTGATGGTAGCCATGTTAGCCGCCGGTTTCGGTAGCGGTTGGGTAGCCTATCAATTGGGAATCGCCTCCCTGAAGGGAGTCAGTCAACCGGATATCAACCCCGCTAAAAAGTTTACCAACGATCGCACCAGTTATGGTCGCAATCAAACTTTTATCCCCGTGAAAGAAGAAGAAGTAATTAAAAGAGTGAGAGTTTATATGCAGCAACAGAAAAACAAACCGCAATCAAAGAACGAAACCAAAGGATAGGCTTTAAAAAAGGCTAATTTTGCCTTTTCGCTATGGATAATCAGGATTTATTGACTCGTTTAATTTTAGTCTTTTTACTAATCGTCCTCAATGCTTTTTTCGTGGCGGCGGAATTTTCGCTTGTGTCGGTCCGTCGTACCCGCGTCAGTCAGCTAGTGGCTGCGGGAGATGTGCCAGCGCAGACGGTACAATCTCTACAAAGAAGTCTCGATCGCTTACTTTCCACTACTCAATTAGGCATCACCCTTTCTAGTTTAGCTTTAGGTTGGACCGGGGAGAGTACCATGACCGTTTTTGTGAAGAAATTACTAAGTTTTTTACCCTTTTCTTTAAACTGGCAAAATCTTCTCTCCCATGGGTTCTCTCTTTGTCTAGCTTTTTTAATTGTTGCCTATCTCCAGATAGTTTTTGGGGAACTTTATCCCAAATCCCTAGCTTTAATTTATGCCGAACCGATGGCGCGATTATTAGCAGCACCTATTGGCGTTATTTCCCGGATTTTTAAGCCTTTTATCGGTATTCTCAACCAATCAACTCGTTTTTTATTGGTTTTAACCCGTATTCCCGAAGTGGATCTACAGCGTTCTAGTCGGGTAACTTGCGAGGAATTACAATTAATTATCAGCATGGAAGGGGAATTAACGGGATTAGAAGCAGCGGAAAGGAAAATCTTAAACAATGTTTTCCAGTTTGGCGAAATCACTGCTGCGGAAATTATGGTTCCCCATAACCGTTTAATAGCTATTTCCTCGACTGCAACTTTTGAGGAATTATTGCTCCAAGTAGTTAACAGTGGCTATTCTTGTTATCCTGTGGCAGGAGATTCTGGTGATGATATCCGTGGTCTGATCGATTTTAAAGATTTAGCTTTACCCCTTGCCGAAGGTCAGTTAAATTTAAAAACTCCGATTAAAACTTGGTTAAAACCTGTGCGTTTTTTCCCCGAAACTACCCCTTTAAATGAATTACTGATCGTGATGCAGGAATCATCCTTAAAGATGGTTATCATTGTGGATGAATTTGGCAGAACAGCCGGTTTATTAACCCTCAAAGATTTAATTGGCGAGATTCTAGGAACTTTTTCCCCTAGTGATCAATCAGGAATATTAGAATACCAACTCCTCGATGAATCAACTTTTCTCGTACAAGCGCAAATGAATTTAGAGGACGTGAACAAAGAATTAAATTTAAGCTTACCCTTGGCCGATGAATACCAAACCCTAGCTGGTTTTATCCTCCATCATTGGCAAAAAATACCGAGGGTGGGAGAACAATTATATTACCAAAATTTAGAATTTACCATCATTTCTAAGGTCGGCCCTCGCTTGGAACAAATTAAAATTTATCGACAACAATTATCCTCATGATATAAATAAGAAACAACTTTTCTCATTGATCCTTCTTGATTGTTAATCGCGTCAACAGCTGCCCATTCCTATCACCATGAAACACCTTTTGGCACTCCTCCCCCTCAGCTTGGGATTAATTGCCCTCACCCCCGTAAATTTGCCCCTAGAACGCCTTGAAATCTCACAATTAGGAACATCTACGGGATACGATGAACGACTGCCAAAGGACAAAAAAACCCTACTACAAGCGATCGATCATAGTTTACGTTATCTGAATAGCTCGGCGGCGATCCGCGCCTATCAAAATTATCCTATTCCTGAAATAACTCGTCAGCGAGTGCAGCGTTCCTTAGTACGTTTTCGTCAATTAGTGCAGAATTCTCCCACTCCCGCAGCTCTACAAAAGGCAGTTAAAAAAGAATTTATTTGGTATCGTTCTTTGGGTAATGATAGTCAGGGAAATGTTAAGTTTACTGGTTATTTTGAGCCAATTTATCAAGCAAGTCGGCAAAAAAACGCCGAGTATAAATATCCTCTCTATCGCCAACCTGCTAACTTTTCTCGCTGGTCTAAACCCCATCCAGCTAGGGTAGAATTAGAGGGAAAAGATGGTTTACTAGGGGAAAATAGCCGTCTAGCGGGATACGAATTAGTCTGGTTAAAAGATCGCTTAGAAGCTTATTTAGTTCATGTGCAAGGTTCGGCAAAATTACGTTTACCTAATGGTCAAATTATGAGCATCGGTTTTGATGGCAATACCGAGCATCCCTACACAAGTCTGGGAAAAGAAATGATTGCCGATGGTATTTTTCCTGCTGAGGGTTTAACCTTACCAATGGTTTTGGATTTTCTCAGAAGTAATCCTGAGCAATTAAAGAATTATATTCCCCGCAATAATCGGTTTATTTTCTTTCGAGAAACCCACGGTGCGCCTCCCACTGGTAGTATTGGAGTTCCGGTTTTACCAGAAAGATCGATCGCTACAGATAAAAGTATTTTTCCCTCCGGTGCTTTAGCGGTAATTGAGACAGAAATTCCCCAGGAAAATCTTAATAAAAAATTAGTGAGTCGCTATGTTCTCGATCAAGATACTGGCAGCGCGATTAAAGGTACTGGGAGGGTAGATATTTTTATGGGAACAGGAAAAAATGCTGGCGATAAAGCTGGTTTAGTTAATACCCCCGGTCAGTTATATTATTTATTATTGAGGGAATAGGAAATAGTATAGGTAGAATTAAGATAGACTTCCCAGAATCGGTTATCATACTTAAGTGATAATTTAAACAATAGAATCATGAAAAAAAACGTAAATATAGATTGGTCGGATTGTGGTCCAATTACTTTAGTAGTCGTGCAGCCGACTTCTTTTTGTAATCTCAATTGTGATTACTGTTATTTACCCGATCGCCATTTAAAAAATACCCTATCCTTAGATTTAATCGAGCCGATTTTTCAGAGGGTTTTTAGTAGTCGTTTTCTCCAAGATAATTTTACCATTTGCTGGCACGCGGGTGAACCCTTGGCAGTTCCCATTAGTTTTTATGAAAGTGCTTTTGCTAAAATTGCAGAAGTTAGCGAGAAATATAATCAGCAGGGTTACTGTTTTCGTCATTCGGTACAAACTAACGCCACTTATATTAACGATGCTTGGTGTCAATTATTTAAAAAGCATGATGTTTATGTGGGAGTCAGTCTTGATGGACCGGCTTTCATTCATGATATCCACCGGCAAAACCGCAAAGGAACTGGTAGTCATGCTGCTACGATGCGGGGGATTTCTTTCTTGCAAAAACATGAAATTGATGTTAGTATCATCGCTGTTTTAACGGAAGATTCTCTCGACTATCCCGACGAAATTTTTAACTTTTTTTGGGATCATGGTCTTACCGATGTGGCTTTTAATATGGAAGAAACCGAGGGTATTCATTCGCAATCTTCCTTAGATAAATTAGGTATTGAACAACGTTATCGCCAGTTTATCGCCAGATTTTGGCAGTTAGTCACGGCCAAACAAGGAGAATTTAAGCTGCGGGAATTTGAATCGATCTGTAGTTTGATTTATGCGGATGAACGCTTAGAAAATACTGATATGAATCGACCTTTTATGATTGTCAATTTTGATAATCAAGGTAATTTTTCCACCTTTGATCCTGAATTACTATCGATTAAAACCCAACCCTACGGCGATTTTATCTTTGGTAATGTTTTGACGGATTCCCTAGAATCTATCTGTGAAACTGAGAAATTTCAAAAAATTTACGCTGATATGCGCGGTGGAGTCGATTTATGTCGTCAAAAATGCGATTATTTTGGCGTTTGCGGGGGGGGTGCCGGTAGTAACAAATATTGGGAAAATGGCACTTTCAACTCCACAGATACTAAAGCCTGTTTATACCGGATTAAGTGTATCACCGATATAGTTCTCGATCGCCTAGAAAATTTATTAGAAGTTTAGGGGAGTGGGGTGTTAGGGTTTGGGGTGTGGGGTGTGGGGAGTTTTCTCAGTGAACTGATAACTGATAACTGATAACTGACTCCTATCTCCTGACTCCTGACTCCTGACTCGGAGATGATCGACTTCCCAAAACGAAAACTTCCTACCTCAATATTAAGATAACTGCTATAGCTTAGTTCTAGATTTTAAAAATTGCCTAGAGGATAATTTATACTTAAAATCAGCAACGCCCAAATATGAACTCTGACTCGAACTGCCAAACCCATCTCAGAAATAGTCAATCATCGGCATTATTCTACCTTTCCCAAGAATTAACTAATAGATAAACAAGGACAATTAACCAAATTGTATTTTGAAAAATTGACCAGTAAGGACTAGCTAAATTTTGAATACTTAGGGGCAGCCAAAGAGTTAATCCCACTAAAGACACAATAATTATATTTAAGCGATATGGATAACTAAAAGCTAGGGTTAGTAAAGCCAAGAGTAAAAAAACTAACATCAGATCGTCGTAGGGGCGATGATAGGTGAAAACCCGACCAATAACTGCAGCAGAGGCAAACAGGGTTAATAGAGAAGTATGCTGTAATTTTTGGAAAATCACGATACCTAGAACTAAGCCAATTGTGGTTAATAAAACAAGAGTTATTTCTGTACTGATTCCGAATTTCATGATAATATTAATACTTGAAACACCATCATCTGCCACATATTTGATCTGATTTAAAAAGTTACCGATTACTTTCTCAAAGTTTAATCTAGTGGTGTGAGCGATAGCAAAAGTAGCCGAGATAATATAGACAAAAGCGAGAATTACCGTTTTAAACTTTCTCTTAATTACTAAACTCAAAAGATAGGGTGCCGAGATGTTAGGTTTAACGAGAGCAATGCCCATAAATATCCCCGCTAGATAATTTTTATTGGCTTGTAATAACCAGTAAACAATTATTAAAAAAGCATTGACAATTAAACCATATTGCCCATTATTAAGGGTGGTACAGTTACTACTAATGGCCAGAGAAGTAAACACAAAAAAATAGGCAGCCATTCGGCCAAAAGGCAAACCTAATTGATAGGCAAAACGGCTTAAAATGCCCAGAGAAATCAGATTTAAAAAAACGTGATAGAAACGGGTTAAAGTCGAAGAAATAGGGGGAAACATGAAAAATCCCGTCAAAAAAGCCCAGGGTGGATAGCCACCGGAGCGAATTCTCCCCAATTCTGCATTAATATCGGCGGGATTCATGCGATAGGGATAAATTCCCAGATAAATATACTGTTGTTCTTGCCAACGTTCTAATAAATCTCTGGCACCAGAGGGACTACTATCAAAAGCTAGGGTATAAAATCCTTTAGCTAAGTAGGCAACAGCCAGCCAAGCAAAAATAAGCGTAAGAATCGATAAAATTGGCTGTTTTTTGGCAAAAATCATGGCTTTATTCAGGAACATACTTCGCAAAAATCAGCAACTCCTTGACAAGATAGCAAATCTGAGCCTCAATATACATTGAACTTGACCAAAAAACGATGAATGAGTTTTTTAATAATTCCTTAATTTCTATCATTATTCCAGTCTATAGAGGCGGAGAAGCCTTTAATAACTGTTTAGCCAGCTTATCCACCAGTTTACTCGCCCCCAGGGAGGTTATTGTCGTGGTTGATGGAAATGACCCCCAATCCTATGAAACTGCGGTCAGTTTTGGAGCAGAAGTCTTACAGTTAGAAAGCAATCAAGGGCCAGCAGTGGCAAGAAATCAAGGGGCGGCCATGGCTAGGGGTGATATTCTCTTTTTTATGGATGCAGATGTGACTATTCATCCCGATACTTTAGCAAAAATCGCCCAAGTATTCCATCAAGATTCTACCCTAGCGGCGCTGATTGGTTCCTACGATGACCAACCTGGGGCGGTCAATTTTCTTTCCCAGTATAAAAACCTTTTTCATCATTACAATCATCAAATTGGTTGCGAGGAGGCTTCCACTTTTTGGGGAGCTTGTGGAGCGATTAAACGGGATATTTTCGAGAAAATAGGCGGTTTTGAGGAAAGTTATCTTTATCCCTCTATTGAAGATATCGAACTGGGTTATCGTCTCAAAGCTCACGGCTGCCGGATTCGTTTGTGTAAAGATATCTACGTTAAACATCTCAAACATTGGACGGTTTCTTCCCTGTTGAGAGCCGATTTTTTCTATCGCGCCCTACCCTGGACAGAATTAATTCACCGTCAGCAAAATTTTGTTAATGACCTTAATTTACAATGGTCTAGTCGTTGGAGTGTGGTATTGGTTTATACACTTTTATTTTTACTGCTGGCCAGTTTATGGTATTATTATTTGCTTTTGGGCGTGGCTGTGTTAGCATTGGGCTTAATTCTCTTAAACTTACCTGTTTATCAGTTTTTTCGACAAAAGCGAGGATTATCTTTTGCTATGCTAACTTTGCCTTGGCACTGGTTATATTATCTCTACAGTGGTCTGGCTTTCGTCCTTGGTACGGGACGCTATTGGCTGCAACGTCTGGCTTGAGTTGACAGGCATTTTGACAAAATAAACGACAAATTCCTGATTCATATAAACTATGAAAACAGTAAATCAACTCAATTCTCCCCATACCGTCGTCATTGGTGGCGGTCCGGCCGGATTAACGGCCGCCTATTGTCTAGCCAAACACGAACTACATTCAATTGTACTAGAAAAAGGCGATCAAGTTGGGGGCATTTCCCGCACCGAAACCTACAAGGATTATCGCTTCGATATCGGTGGTCATCGCTTTTTTACCAAAGTTCCCGAAGTGCAACATTTGTGGCGGGAAGTGTTAGGGGATGATTTTATCAAAGTTCCCCGTTTATCACGGATTTACTATCAGGGTAAATTTTTTAGTTATCCCTTGGAACCCATGAATGCTGTTAGTAATTTAGGGTTTATCCAGAGTCTATTAATTGTTTATAGTTACTTCAAAGTTAAATTTTATCCTTTACCCCTAGAAGAAAATTTTGAACAATGGGTGACTAATCGCTTTGGTCAACGGTTGTATGAAACTTTTTTTAAAAGTTATACCGAAAAAGTTTGGGGTATTCCCTGCACCCAAATTCGTGCCGATTGGGCGGCACAACGTATTCAAGGATTATCCTTAAAAAAAGCCGTCATTAACGCCGTTTTTGGTGACAATGACACTAAAACTATAATCAAAGAGTTTGATTATCCGCTGCTTGGACCGGGGATGATGTGGGAGCGTTTTCAAGAAAAATTAGAAGTACAAGGTTGTCCTGTGTGGCTAGATACGGAAGTCATTAAAGTCAAAAGAAAGGGTCAAAAAATTACCAGTATTATCATCAAAAAAGGCGAGGAAATATCCGAGATTACTGGGGATCATTTTATCAACACGATGCCAATTACTGCCCTGATGCACCGTTTAGACCCCTTACCACCTGAAAAAGTGTTACAAGCGGCAAGAGGATTAAAATATCGGGATTTTTTGATTGTTCCCATTGTGGTTAACCAAGAACACCTATTTCCGGATAACTGGATTTATATTCACAGTCCCGAATTTCAAGTGGGACGCATTCAGAATTTTAAAAACTGGAGTCCGAAAATGGTTCCCGACCCGAAGAAAACTTGCTTAGGCATGGAGTATTTTTGTAGCGAGGGTGATAAATTATGGGAAATGGATAATCAGAGTTTGATTCGTTTGGCTAGTCAAGAAATAGTTAATCTCGGGTTAGTTGATGACATCAATAAAGTGGAAGACGGAACGGTGATTCGACAAAAGAAAGCCTACCCCGTTTATGATGACGAATACCAACAACATTTACTGGTGCTGCAAAACTATGTCGATAGTTTGGAAAATCTGCAATCTGTGGGCAGAAATGGGATGCACCGCTATAATAATCAAGACCATTCCATGTTATCGGCTATCCTGGCTGTCGAGAATATTATGGGAGCGAATCATAACCTCTGGAAAGTCAATACTGAGCGTTCTTACCATGAGGAATTTATGACGAAATCTGAGGGAGCATCTCACCTTTGTAACCTAAGCACAAATTTATTACTTAAGTAAGCTTTAAGCAACTTCATCCTGATACACTTTGGGATAATTTTCGATTGATAATTCTAATACTTCTACACCATTGGTAATAGCCTCTTCATAGGAATCGCCATGAGTTCGCCATTTTTGACCAATAAAGTCTGGAAATCCTACTAGATAGCAGTTGTCCTCTTCTGACCATTGAATGATTATTGTATATTTGAGTTTATTCATTTTCTTGTTTCCTTTTGACTTCTTAGATGGCGTTTAAAACTTCTTTTTCTAAATAAATTTTAGCATCTGAGCTATCTTTCCCTGAAAGGGTAATTCTTCCTTCATATAAAGAATGAAAAAGCTCTTAAAAAGACGATGTAATCGGGAGCAAGTCAGTTTTGCCAGAACATAAATACTATTCAATAGCTAAAGACTGTTATTTAGGTAAGCACAGCGGTGTTTAAGCACTTGAGGGATATTTTCTTCATTCCACTGGGCTCCAGAAATTTTCAGTCGTCGGTCAATCTGT